>JAEHDK010000228.1 GCA_016880465.1 Micromonosporaceae bacterium | reverse complement strand
GCGCTCAGTCGCCGTTGTCTTTGACTGTGCTCGCCTTCGCCACAGACCGGCTCCGGCTGCGCTCAGTCGCCGTTGTCTTTGACTGTGCTCGCCTTCGCCACAGACCGGCTCCGGCTGCGCTCAGTCGGTGACCATCGGCCGCGGATTGCGCGCCATCGCCCGCTCCAGCGCGTCGATCAGGTATGGGCGGAGGTCGTGGGCCCGGATGATGCGGTCGACCGAGCCGACGGCCAGCGCCCGCCGGATATTGTGCACGGCGTCGAACTCGTCGGCGACCGCGCCGAGCTTCTCCGCCCGTACCCGGGCCTCGGTGTCGACGAGCTGCGCGGCCAAGCCGGCGGAGGTGTCGGGGGGAGCGGCGCGCAGTTGCTCCGCCATCGTCCTGACGCGTGGATCCTCCTCCGTACGAGCCTTGACCTCCCTGGCGAAGACCGTCGCGGCGGCCGGTGCGCCGCCGATGACCGAAGCGAACGAACCATCCACGGCGGCGATCTCCAGCTGTTCGTTGAGCCGCTTGGAGAAGACGACGAACGCACCGCCGTGGTACCGGGACACGACCACGAAGACGACCGGCCCCACGAAGTTGGTGATCGCGCGCCCGATCTCCGCACCGTACTCGAGCTGCCAGCGGCGCATCGACTCCGGCGAGCCGTCGAAGCCGGACAGGTTGGCCAGCACTACGAGCGGCCGGTTGTGGCTGGCCGCGTTGATGGCGCGGGCCACCTTGCGAGATGACTGGGGGAACAGCGTCCCGGATGTCCACGAGCCAGGGCCGTCGGCGGGGACGAAGCCGCGCCTGGGTACCGTCCGGGACTCGAAGCCGAGCAGGCACACCGGGATACCGCCTATGTGGGCGTCCCACACGACCGCGGACTCGGCGCCGCGCCAGTGCGCCCAGCGTTCCAGCGGTACCGAGTCCGTGTCGGTAACCGACCGCAGCACCGCCCGGATGTCGAACGGCTTCTTGCGATCCGGGTTGTGCTCGGCCGAGAACACGTCGCCCACGCGGCGCAAGCCACCGCCGTCGTCCGGGTGGGGCGAGGCGCAGACGTCACGGTCGACCGGATCGATGGTGGGTGCGCGGCGGGGATACAGCTCGCCCGGCACGACGTACGTGTGGTCGTAGTGGCGCAGCAGGATGTCGCACGCGTCCTCCAGCGTGGGTGCCCAGTACTGGCCCTGGCCGTTGGGACCCATGACGCGGTCGAACCCGCCGATGCCGAAGTTGTCCTCGGCCGAGACGCCACCGGAGAAGTCCAACGCCTGCTTGCCGGTGAGCACCATCGCGCTGTTCGGCGTCATCACGAGGATGCCCCGGGTGTGCATCAACATCGTGGCCTCGGCGTTCCAGTACGGCTGCGCGCCGACGTTGACGCCGGTGACGATGATGTTGACCTCGCCGCCGCGCTGGGTGGACTCGATGAGCCGGCGCAGCACCGCGGCGATCCAGTCCATGTTCTCGGTACCGCTGTCCATCGCGATGCGAGCGCCGGAGGAGACCGCGAACCACTCCACCGGTACGCCCATCCACTCCGCCAGGTCCAGCCCGGCGAGGATCCGCCGGCACTCGCCCTCGGCCAAGTTGCCCAGGCCCTTGGTCGGGTCGCCGAGCAATGCGACGCGGGTCATGCCCTCGGGCACCTTCGCCGTCCGGTTGGTCAGGAGACCGACGACGATGTTGGCGGTGTTGCCGCCCGGTGGCCGGTCCACCGGCACCAGCGTGCCGGCCGGGTCGAGGTCGTACTCGACGAACGATCCGGCTGGGAAGCGCCCGAGCACACCGGCCGGCGGCGCAAGCGTCCGGACGATCTCGTACGGGTACGGTGCGCCGAACCGCTGTGCCCGCAGCACCTTCTGCTGGTACGCGGTCAGCGACCGGGTGGCGACCGTCTCGAGTGGACTTTCACGCACCGTCACGCCGTGGCGCCCCAGGCCCTCGACGTGCAACACGCTCTCGCGCAGTCGCCCATCGGCGGGGATGTGTACCCGCAGGACGGCCTTCTGCAGGCCGGCCCCGACGGCCAGTGGCGCGAACGAGCGCGCCAGACCCGGCCAGTCCCGGCGCGGAAGCGTCCACGGTGGACGGACGTACAGGACGATGCGGTTGGTCGCGGGGCGGTCGTGTGCGGCGAAGCCGCTGAGCGCCTGGCGCATCGCGGCGAGCGCCTGCAGCCCGATCAGCTCCAGCCGGGGATAGCTGACCGTGCCGGACGCGTCCACCGCCGGGGTCAGGTCGCGCACCTCGGCGAGCGCGAAAAGCCGGTGGTCGGCAGGGTTGTCGCGGGCGATGCCGTGGAAGAGGTAGACGTCCTCGGCCGAGTCGAGCCGCGTCAGGGCGAAGTTGTTCAGGCGCCACAGGTCCAGCCGCTTGCCGAGCATCGGGTGCAGGTTGCGGTACAGGCGCTCCTCCACGAACGCGCCGCCCTCGGCCTGGCGGTAGGTCAGGTGTTGGGTGCGGAGGTGTTCGGCGAGCTGCCCTGACACGCTCGTCGCCGTGATGTCGAGCCGCCTCAGTGGCCTGCCGAACCGGCACTTCGCCAGCAGCGCGGCAACCTCGGTCGCGAGCCGGTCGAGGTTGGGCCGTGCACCCGGCCGCCAGGTGAGCAGGTCGACGACGACCTCGTGGGCCGGATCGGCCGTCGCCAGGTGTTTGGCGACTGCGCGGGACAGGGCCGGCAGGCTGGCCAGGGGTGCGCACGCGGTCACCAGGTGGATCCGGCTGTCCGGCAGGTCGTACCCGGTGGTGCAGAGCAGATGTCCGGGGCGCGGGGTGAAGCTGAGCGGGCCGAGGTTACGGGTGCGGTAGTAGCGGCGGGTGTAGACCTCCAGCAGCACCTCGCGGAAGCGCCGGCCGCGGTGGCCCATCCAGTGCCGCAGCAGCGTGCCGCGCAGCGGCTGCGGCGAGCCGACCAGCCGGTCGACGTGCGCCGTCCGGTCGGCACCGTCCGGCTCGGCCTGCAGCCGCGCCAGCCGACTGTCCACTGCGGAGTATTCGGCTTCGACATGTGCGGCCAGCAGCGGCTCGTCCAGGAAGCGGAAGCGAAGGTCGCGGGCGAGGTCGGCGACCACCTGGTGGCGACCTTGGGCTGCGGCGGCGAGGCGGTCCAGCCGGTGGCGGAGCCGGGCGGCCGCCTCCGCCGCCTCCGGGTCACCGGCCGGCGCCACGGGCATCAGCTCGGCGCTGCGTCGCAGCCGGCGTGCCAGGATGCCGGCGACCACGGGCACCAGCTCGCCGATCCGGCTGAACGACCGGAACATCCACACGACCGCCTCCTCCAGCGCGGGCGTGCGCTCGAGGCCCGGCACGCCGTACCGGCGCAGTGCGGCCTCCAGTCGCGCCCGGTAGCGCTCCGGGAGACCGGCCCGCTCGGGATCCAGCCACTGCAGGTACGAAAGCAGGTACTCCTGCGACGTGTCGGCCGTGCTCTCCTCGACCGGTTCGGTCCGTGGCCGGTACAGCGCGCCCACATCGGCGAACAGGTCCAGCAGGCCGTCCTCGCAGTGGATGAGACCGGGATCCGCCGGCGGCGTCGCCTCGCCGAGCCGGCGCTGGCGGGTGAGCAGCCCGCGCACCGTTGCCGGATCGAGGTCGTAGCCCAGCAGGTAGCCGCGCAGTGCGGCGTAGACTCGTTCGCACAGCGGCGTGCCGGCCGGCTCCGGCGTGGCCAGGCCGCGGAGGTCCACCTGCGCCGGTGCATCCCCCGCCGGCTCGCCGAGCGACGTCGCCCGGATCCGCAGCAGCGGCGCGCCGGCCTCGACCTGGGCGTTGGCCGCGACCTCCACTGTAGACACCTCGCCACCGTAGGGCGCCGTGACGGTGGTCTCCATCTTCATGCTCTCCAGGACCACGAGCGGATCGCCCTCGGAAACGACGTCGCCGGGCGCCACCCGGACCGCCACGACAAAGGCCGGCCAGCCGCACCGGACCACGCCGCCGTCGTCGCGGGCCACCGTGTGGGCCACGCCGTCCACATCGACCCGGAAGGCCGGGCCGTCGGCCACCGCGACCACCTTGTGCCCGCGTCCACCCACGACGACCCGACGTTGGTACCGGTCGATGCGTTCGACGACGATGTCGGCCAGCGTGCCGCCCGCGTCCACGCGGTAGGTCTGCGGTCCCGTGTGAAAGACCCGTAACGGGTACCGGTTGCCCCGGTACCGCAGCACGCACAGGTGTCCGACCTCGGCCGGCAGCTTCGGTCGGCCGCGTACCGCCTGCGCGTGAAAGGCTGCCCGCTCGGCGGTGGCATCCGATTCGTACGCCTCGGCGGCGGTGACGAGCAGAGCCACCGGATCGGGCGGTGGCAGGAGCTCGCCCGCGGCGGTGAGTCGGTCCAGCCAGTGGTTGTCGACGTTTCCCTCGCGCACTTCGGGACGGTCGAGCAGGGTCAGCAGGAAGGACCGGTTGGTGGTGCCGCCCTCGACCACGACGGTCGTCTGAGCGAGCGCCCGGCGCAGCCGGCTCAACGCCTCCGCGCGGTCGCGCCCGGATGCGACGATCTTCGCAATCATCGAGTCGAACTCGGGCGCGATGACGTCGCCCTCGCGTACCCCGGTGTCGACCCGGATGCCGGCTCCGGTCGGCGCGGTGAAGACGGCCAGCCGCCCGGGTGTCGGCGCGAAACCCTGTTCGGGATCCTCGGCGCACAGCCTGGCCTCGACCGCGTGCCCGCGCACCGCGGGCGGCCGGCCGGTCAACCGCCCCCCGCCGGCCACGTGCAGCTGCAGCTTCACGAGGTCCAGGCCGGTGGTCTCCTCCGTCACCGGGTGCTCCACCTGCAGCCGGGTGTTTGCCTCCAGGAAGAAGTAGCCGCCGGTGTCGACGTCCACGAGGAACTCGACGGTACCCACGCTCTGGTACCCGGCCGCCGACATCAGGCGTACCGCGGCCTCCTGGACCCTCCGTTCGGTGCCGGCGTCGAGCACGGTCGACGCGGACTCCTCGATGACCTTCTGGTGGCGGCGCTGGATGCTACAGTCCCGCACCCCGAGCGCCCACGTGGTGCCGTACCCGTCGGCGACCACCTGTACCTCGACGTGGCGGGCGGCCGGCACGAGCCGTTCGAGGAACACTGTCGGGTCGCCGAAGGCCAACCGCGCCCCGCCTCGGGCGGCCGTGAACGCGGCGGCCAGCTCGGCCGGTTCCCGTACCACCCGGATCCCGCGCCCACCGCCGCCGGCCGCGGCCTTGACCACGACCGGGTAGCCGATCCGCTCGGCGTGCTCCGCCGCGGCCGCCGGGTCCTCGACCGGCCCGCCACTCCACGGCACGACGGCCACGCCGACGTTCTCGGCCAGCCTCTTGGTCGCCACCTTGTCGCCCAGCAACCGGATCGTCGCGCTGTCCGGCCCGACGAACACGATGCCGGCCTTCTCGCAGCGCTCGGCGAACGAGGCCTGCTCGGCGACGAAGCCCCAGCCGACCCACACGGCGTCCACCCCGGCCCGGCACAGCAGGTCGACGACGAACGGCTCGTCGAGGTAGCGCGACCGGCGGTGACCCGAGTCCGGGTCGATGTACGTGGCGGGGCCGAGCGGCACTGCCTCGTCCGCCTCCCGCACGTACCACGCGTGGGCGTCCGGATCGGTGTAGAGGACGACCGTGGTGATGGGAGGGCCGGTTCCTTCGCTGTTCAGCTCCGCCACCGCGGTGAGGGCCCGCATAGCGGGCTCGCCGCGGTTGACGATCGCCAGCCGCCGGATCTCGGTCATGGGAGCTCTCTTTCTCAACCGTCCATTGCGAACTGGATCGGCCCCCGAACGTCATCGGCCAGCGGCTCCGGCAGCGGTACGGTGCGGTAGTCCTCCAGCCGCACGAGTACCCGACCGGCGCCGTCCAGCACGATGGCGTCGAAGCCTTCACCGGTCGGGTGTACCGCGGCCATCACGCTGTCGCCCTCGTCGGTTCTGGTGAACAGGCGTACCCGCCCGACGTGCAGTGGCAGGGCGAGCCGGCCGTACCTGCCGGCTTCCCACAGGCCGGCGGTCTGGAAGCACAGCTCGACCAGGCGCGGGGCGGCGAGCGCTGGCCCGGCCGCGGGGTCGTGGCTCGCCGGCAGGTCGCCCGCGAACCGACCGACCGCGCCGTCGCCGTCGCGCCACGCCGAAGCGACCACCCGGTACGCCGG
>JAEHDK010000227.1 GCA_016880465.1 Micromonosporaceae bacterium | reverse complement strand
CGTGGGTGCCGCCGGAAGGAGGCACATGAAGGCCGTCGTGTACACGCGTTACGGGCCGCCAGACGTGCTTCGGTTGACCCGTCGAGATGCCCGTGCCCAAGGACAACGAGGTGGCTCGCTACTCGAAGCGGACGGCGTCGTGGCGGGTGGTGAGGCTCAGCAGGGGCAGCGCGATGGCGGAGAAGAGCAGCGCGGCCAGCAAGCCACCACCGATTAGGCCGTACACGTCCGGCCCCGGCCAGCGCCAGTCCACACCACCTTGCCGGGCGGAGGCGTACGCGAGCAGCATGCCGACCCCGAGACCGACGACCGAGACCACCGCCATGGTCGCCGCTGTCTCGAGCAACACCGCCCGGCGCAGTTCCCCCAGGTGAACGCCGGAAGCGCGCAGCAGCGCGAACGGTCGCCTGCGCTCGATCAGGCCCCCGACCATCGACGCCGCGAGCCCGAAAGCGCCGACGATCAGAACGAACAGGGCGGCGATGGCGGCCAACCGGTCCATGTCCCGGAAGAAGGTCTCCAGATTGCGGTCGATGGGGTCACGGTCGCTATTGATGATCGCGTTCGGCACGAGGTTCGCCGCCTTGCTGCGGACGCGGTTCTCCGCCGCAAGCGATCCATCGGTCGCGATATATAAGAGTCCCACGAATGGCGGGACCTGGGTGCCTGCGGCTGGCTCGACGAACCCGGACCCCGGTGGGTACGGACAGGTGACGTACCGCACCCGTGCCAGGTCCTCGCAAGCCACGGTCCGGACCGCGTCCCCCGACGCAACGGCGCCGTCCGACAGCAGCGGCTCGACCGCCGCCGCCGGCACGCCGCCTGTCATGACCGAGACCACGCCGGGACGTTGCGAAGCGATCCACGGCCCGTCCGGGACGCCAGAGGTATTCGGCGGAGCATTGACCGCGACTGTACAGCCGAGGTAGGCCAACCCGACGGCGGCCAGCCCCACAGCGGCCACAGAGTAGAACGTGGCGTGCGGGTTCTCGGCGATGCGGCGCGCGGCGAGCAGGCTGGGCACTCCCCGGCTCAGCCGCGCGACACCCCGACCGACCACCGCGACGAGCAACGGTCCGACGAGGACGAAGCCCACGATCGTAGACAGTGTCAGCAGCGCCGCGATAATGGCGAGCGGCGAGGGGGATCCGCTCTCGGTCGGCGCCGCCAGCCGGTCCTGGAAGGGCAACACGGCGAACTGGCCACCGAGACCGAGAGCCAGCGGCACCACCAACCAGAGCATGGGACCCCGCCGACGTCCGCGCCGCTGTACCGCGAGGGGACGCACGCGGATGTGGCGCAGCGATGCGACGGTCGTCAGCATCACCAGTGCCGGTGTGCCGAACAGGATCCCGGCGAGCCACGACGGTGGCACAGCCACGTCATCAACCCAGAAGTGTCCATATTGGAAGACCACGGTGGCGGCCAGCACCCACCGGCTCACCTCGTACAACGCCCAGCCGAGGCCGGCGCCCGCGACCGCCGCGACCCCGGCCTCGGCCGCGGCCACGAGTGCGATCTGCAACCGCGTGGCACCGACGAGCCGGACCGCGGCGAGCCGCCGTTCCCGCTGCCGCCATGCGACCCGCGTCACGACGACGATGAGGATCACGACGGGCACGAGCACCAGCATCGCGCCCCGTCAGGACGAAGAACGCCAGTACGGCGGCGATCGCCCACCCCGTCGGGCGCACCTGGGTGAACCCATGGACCTCGCCCACCGACCGTACGCCGGCCAACTGCCCCGGTGTCCGCCCGATGATCCCGACGAGGTCGTTGTCGTGAGCCAGGCCTTCGGGCCCGATCGTCATCGTGACCCGGCCGGGGAACCGGTCGTCGAGCTCATCGTCCGGAGTGGACTCCAGCAATCGCTGAAGCGCCGGCGACGCGGCCACCTCGCCCGGCCCGGGCACGCGGTCCAGGCCCGGCGGCACGGGCGGATCGTCCCCGAGCGCCGCCAGGTAGGCGCGTGTCATGGGTCGACCGTCGTAGTAGTCGCTCACGGCAAGGAAGCGAGCACCATCGACGGACTCCACGATCGGGTCGTCATCGGTCTCTGGACTGAGCGCCGAATAGGCGGCGTCCTGCCAGGCCATGCGATCGTACCGGCCACGCAGAGCCTGCGGCGCGGTCAGGCTCAGCAGCAGCAGCGCCACCCCAAGCCCGACCCCGACCGCCATGAAGGTCAGCCGGACCAGTCCTTCCCGGCCACCGCCAAGGGCCAGCCGCAACCCGAGCCGCAGGACGCGGGTCACCAGACGATCCTGTCGACCGAGCACTCCGCATCGGAATCAGCATCGGCAGCAGTGACCCGCAGCGAGTCGCCGCCGGTGGCAAGCTTCGGCGCAACATCGCTGCCATCCACGGCTGCGCCCACCCCGACGCCATTGACCTGCACTGACTCGACACCGTCGCGCATGAGGACCGTACGGTCGGCGAAGCCGGCGACGCGCGGCTCGTGGGTGACCACGAGTACGGCGGTGCCCTGCTCCTTCGCGGCGCCGACGAGCAGCTCCATCACCTCGTCGGCACCTACGGTGTCCAGCGAGCCGGTCGGCTCGTCGGCGAAGACGACCCTCGGCCGAGCTACCATCGCACGGGCCAGGGCGACCCGCTGGCTCTGCCCGCCGGACAGTTCTCCGGGCAGCCGGTCGCCGAGCCCGTCCAGACCGAGCCGGGACAGCCATATCCTGGCCTCGGCTAGGACGCCTCGACGGGGTCGCCCGGCGAGCAGGAGCGGCAGCGCGATGTTCTCCACCGTGGACAACTCGGGCACCAACTGTCCAAACTGGAACACCAACCCGAAGGCGGTGCGCCGCAGCTCCACCCGGCGCCGGTCCGGCAGCCGGTCGATGCGTTGCCCGGCGAAGTGCACGTCGCCCGTGTCGGGAGTGAGGATGCCCGCGAGGCAAAGCAGCAGCGTGGACTTGCCCGACCCGCTCGGCCCCATCACTGCGACAATCTCGCCCTCGCAGACCGCGATGCTGGCGCCGCGCAGCGCGGGTGTGAGCCCGTACGACTTGCGCAGCTCATTGCCGACCAGGACGGGGGACATCGCGCACCTCCTCGGCCAGACGGGCCAGGCGCGACTCGGTATGGTCGAGCCAGCGCAGGTCCGCCTCGATGTGGAACAACTGGTAGTCGAAGAGCAGAGCGTCCTGTGTGGACACCGCCGTACGGCGGGCCGCGGTCAGCGCTTTCATGGCGGCGAGGTGCTTGGCCCGCTGCGCGTCGAGGTACTCGGCCGCCGGCCGGCCCGACATCAGCGCGAGCACCACCTTCGTGAACAGCACCGACTGCAACTGGGGCTGCGGCTCCTCCGCCTCGGCCAGCCAGGCGCCGAGGTCGGTCACTCCCTCGGGCGTGATGGAGTAGCGCTTGCGGTCGGGCCCGGCGCCGGCCTCGACGCCCACGACCGTAACCCGGCCGTCGCGTTCCAGCTGGGCGAGCGTGCGGTAGACCTGGCCGAACCGGATCGGTTTGGCGCCGCCGAACCGCCGGTCGTACGACTGCTTCAGGTCGTAGCCGTGCCGGCTGGTCCCCTCGAGCAGCCCGAGCAGCGCGTAGGAGATGGTCACGCCGTGCACTATCCCCGATGGGTATACCCAAAGGCAATAGCCCGTCCGAAGTGGCACACATTGAGAGAGTTTCAGGATGTACTCAGCTATCTGGGTCAGTGCATCGTGCGCCGCACCACGGCTCCCGTGGACCACGGGCGAGGGTCTCGACCAGCGCCGTAGTCGAGACGGCAACCAGGATCGCCGACTCTGCCGGGCTGGGCGCCCTGCGCATCAGGGACGCCGCGCTGCTGCGTGCACACCCGTGGTTGCCCGACATCATTGACTGCACCCAGCACTACACCTGGCACCACCTCGGCGACCGGACCTGGCCACCTTCAAAGACTTCGCCTGAGCTCCGCCGACGCGCGGCACGACCGTGGGTACGCCACTTGCAGGGGTGTCCGGATTAGTCAAGATTGGCTACACCAACGTCCTGGCGGCGGACGACCGAGCGCGCGATCTACCTACCACCGGTGTCCTCGAGCCCTTTGTCGAATTTCGCCTGACGACGTCAGAACCGGAAGCTGTCGAAGAAGTGGGCCCGCGAATTCAACCGGGCCATCGCCATCCGGCGGGCCAGCGTCGAGCGGGTCATCGCCCACCTGAAGAACTGGAAACTCCTGGCCACCGGCTACCGCGGCCTGCTCGACCGGTTCCCGATATTCCTAGACACCATCGTCAAGCTGGAGATCTACCGAACATCATGACCATCGGCTGAACAACGCACTGAGCCCGGCGAGTTGATGCCGATCAGTGATCGGGCTGGCCGTGGATGCCCAGGACCGGGAGACATTCGCCGACGCCTGCGAGGGTGATGTCGTCGCGCCGCCGCTCGGACCACCGCTGGCGGGTCATCCGCCACCGATTCAGCTCGGCCGCCTCGCCGCGACGGGTGGCCCAACCGACTCCGTTGGGCAGGTAGCCCACGGCCTGCGACACCCCGTTCGACGCGCGGTTGTCGACGAATGCCTCGGTGTCGGCCTGCCGCGCGCCGAGCCCTTCGAACGCCAGGTGCAGCACCGCTTGGCGCATCTCCTTGCCCAGACCTTGGCCGCGCACGTCGGGACTCAGCCACGAGAACGTTTCTACGGTTCCGAACGCGGCGAAGTCGACGCCGATTAGATCCTGCATGCCCACCGGCTCGCCATCGACGACCACCACGAAGTACAGACGCCAGAAACTGTCGCTGACCTTGCTGCGGCCGGCCCACACCCCGCGAAGCCATGACCACTCACGATCGGGGCTGTCCTTGTACAGCGACATCGGGTCGTCGAAGGGCCACGGTTCGGCCGTGACCACGCCCTTGCGGACTACCGGTACGAGCCGCTCCAGCAGTTCGTCCGTCGCACCCAGCAACAACAGTCGAGGCGTGTGCACCCCTACGTTCAAGGGAGGATACGAAGAACCGATCGTTGGCATGGGCGCAACCCTACGAACGACCGGCCGGAACCGCAGCTGCATTGCTGTCGCAGCGCAGGACCCATCGGCCTCGCCCGATTGAATAACGCTCTAAGACGACCACCCGGGACACCCACCGGGAGTGTGCGGCCTGGCTTGCGGACATGAAGCCCGCCAAGGAAGCGCGGGCGCTTGCCTCCCGGACACCGGCTCTCGCCCAAGGTTCGAGATGTACCTCGCTGAGGTCGCGGCGCAGCGTGTCCGGCCGTCGACTCTGGCGAACTTCCGCCGCGACTTCGCCTGGCACATCGGCCCGGCGTTGGGTTGGTCGCCCGGTGCCCTTCGCCGTGCAACGTCACACCGGGACTGGGACTCGAACCCCCGACCCCCACAACGGTCGGTACGTCATCGGGCGCCTTACCGTCGGTGCCCAGGCCGAGCACGAAGCAGTGCCGCGCCGCAGGCACCGACTCCAGCCAACTGTCCAGTCGATGCCGGGCGACGAATAACGCGTCCCTCACGGCTTCTCACCAGCTGCCGTCCGACCGCGCAATACAGCTCGCCCGCGGCTGGCCGTGGCAGATCGCTGAAGTGCCGAAGACCGGTGCGCGTATTGAAACGTGCCTGAGGCGCTCCCGGACTACTGGAACACCGCGCTCATGCGGGCACGAGTCTCCGCCCCTTCACTTCGTCTGCTCGCTGCGGTCGAAGCCTTGGCCCGTCACCACGTACACGCAGACGTGCT
>JAEHDK010000226.1 GCA_016880465.1 Micromonosporaceae bacterium | reverse complement strand
GCGCACCGGCGCGGTGGCCAAGGTCCGGGCCCGCAGCCGCTCCTGGAACCAGATCGACGTGTACGTTGCCCCTGCCGGCCCGACCTGCCAGCCGGTACCCGAGCAGCTCCGGCGTCGCCTGGTCGGGTACCTGGAGGACAAGCGGATGGCCGGCACGCTGGTCCGGGTCCTGGACGCGCAGTGCGTCGCCATCGACATCACCGCCGCGCTGGTCGCCGACGAGCGCTTCGCGGCCGACGCCGTGGTCAGCAAGGTGGAGGCGGCCATCGCCGGCGTGCTGGCTTTCGAGACTGTCGACTTTGGCCAGACCGTGTTCCTCAGCGACTTCTACGCCGCGGTCGAGGCGACCGAGGGCGTGGTGGCGGTCACCATCACGACGTTCCGCCGGCAGGACCGCCCGGCCGTGGACGCCGAGGCGGAGCTGGCCCGGTACCGGCTGCCACCGCTGGCCGCGCTGCCACAGTTCCTCCGCGACGCGGTCGCCCTCGACGTACCCGCCGAGGGGCGGATCGAGCTGGGGGAGTTCGAGATCCCGACGCTCGGCGCGCTCGACGTCCACCTGCGGGGACAGCGGTGAAGGCAGCCGGGTTCACCGCGACCGCCGACCTAGTGGGCCGGCGGATCAGGCTGGGCTGGACGTTCCTCCCCGAGCCGGGCGAGACGGTACCGGACACGCCCGCCGTGACGGTCCGGCGCAAGCAGCGGGACTTCGCGTTCCCGCCGGGGGATCTGGTCTACGACAGCGAGGCGTTCCCACCGCCGCCAGTACCCGGCGCGCTGCTCGTGACCGACCTGCCCGACCGCGACCGGCCGGACGGGGACCTGCGCGTCCGGGAGCAGACCGTCACCGTCGCCGAGGTGGTCGACGGGCGGCCACGCGAGGTTCTCCGGCGGACCGTGCGGACGGTGCTCGACGCGGACCGTGCGCTGCTGCGCCAGGAGGTCGAGCTGCTCGACGTCGGCGGGGTCGGTACCGTACTGGACCCCGGGATTCCGTACTACTACCAGCTCGACCCGGATCAGCTACGCGCTACTGCGACCGCGGGCGAGGCGTACGGGCACAACCGTCTGCTTTACGAGCTGGTTCCCCAGGTCTACCGGCGGCACGACACGATCGCCCGGACTCCGGACGAGGGCACCGGGCTGGTACCCGAGGCCAGCACCACCGGTGGCCAACTGCGCCGCTTCCTCGACACGTTCGGCGCGGCAACGGACAGCCTGCGCAGCTCGGCCGAGGGGCTGCGGCGGCTGCGCGACGCCGCCGCGGTGGACGCGCGGTTCCTGCCGCTGCTGGCGCAGTGGGTCGGCTGGGACCTCACCGCCGACGAGGAGATCGCCCGGCAGCGGATGGAGATCCGGACCGCTCCCCGCCTCTACGGCGCGGTTGGCACCCTGCCCGGCCTGCGCAGCCTGGTCGACCACTACACCGGCTGGTCGACCCGGGTCGCCGAGTTCTCCCAGCACGTGGTACGGGCCTCCATCGCACCGCAGCGCAACCTGTTCGCCAGCGTGCGGACCGCGACCGGCGGCTGGGAGGGGGTCGACGACGCGGCCGGCGTGCTCGGTTTCGCGGTGCCGAACAATCTGGCGGTCGGCGCCGAGAACGTGGCCGCGCAGCTGACCGGCGCGCGAGTCGAGCCGTTCGCGCTGCACTCCGGGATCAGCCTGACCATCGCCGTCGACGGCGGGCTGCCGGCCACGGTGGTGTTCGGTGGGGCGGACTTCGCCGACCCGACCACGGCCACGGCGGGCGAGGTGGCCGCGGTGATCAACGCGGCAATGGATGAGCTGCGCGCCGAGGTGGCCGGCGGCGCGGTCCGGCTGCGGTCCCTCCTGCCGGCGGCGACCTCGCGGATCGAGGTGACTGCGTCCACGGCGAGCCTGGTGTCGCTGGACGGCGCGCCCCGGGGGCGGCTGGCCACCGTCACCGACCCGGCCGAGCGACTCTGGGTGGCGCACGCCTCCACCGTCGACGCCAGCAGCGTGGTACCGCGGCTGCACGTCAAGACACACCTGCGCGGGCGCTGGTACGACACCCAGCCGGTCGAGGCGCAGCCGCTGGCGCCGCAGGCCGACCCGGCCGTGGTCGCGCTCCCCGACGGGCAGCTGTGGCTGGCCTGGGTGGAGCACCCGGGCACCGCGCTGGCCCGGCTGCGCTGGCGGCAGGGGGTGCCGCAGCCGCTCACCCCGGCCAGGCTGCGCGGCGAGCTGACCGCGCCATTCCATCTCGTCCCCGGTACCAAGCTCACCCTCACCGGGTACGGCGACACCGAGGAGTTCACCGTGCAGGCCGGTGACTTCGCCAACCCGGCCGCGGCCACCGGCGACGAGGTGGCGAACGCGATCAACGGCGACCTCACCGGGGTCAGCGCCAGCATGGCAGCGGACGGCTCGGTGGCATTGCGTACCACGGCCACCGGTCCGGGCCTGGCGCTGCGGGTGGTGCTGTCCGCGTCGACCACCGCCCGCGCGGTCGGCCTTGCCGACCGGCACCTGGCCGGCCGCGGCGGCTGGGACCCCAGTGTCCACTGGGGACAGTCGGCCGCGGTACCCGTGATAGCCGCGGGCCGGCACGCCGGCTGCACCGCGGTGCTCGCCCCGGAGGGCGCGGTGCGGCTGTTCTGGAGCACCCACCTCGATGACGCGTGGCAGCTGGCCCGGCTGCGCTACGACGGCCGGCTGTTGGTCGCCACGTCGGCCGGCGTGGGACTGCTCACCGCGGGCACGTGGTCGGCGGTGAAGGTGGCCGATGGCCTGCCGAGCAACGACGTCCGCGGGGTGGCCGTCGACGCGGACGGCTCGACCTGGTATGCCACCGGGGCGGGCGGGGCGGTACGCCGGCCGGACGGCTCCATCACTGTGCTGTCCAGCGCGACCACCGGCGGCGGACTGACCAACAACGACGTCCGCGCGGTGGCAGCGGCGCCGGACGGTACGGTGTGGTTCGCCCACCCGGCCGGGATCAGCGCCCGGGCCGCCGCCGGTACGTGGCAGACGTCGACCACGGCGAACGGCTTGCCCAGCAACGATGTGCGGCACGTGGCGGCCGGTCTGGACGGCGTGGTCTGGGCCGCGACCGGGGCCGGACTGTCCCGCCGTACCAGCGCCGGCTGGCAGACCGTGGCCGGGTTGCCCGCCGACGTGCGGCACGTCGCGCTCGGGCCGGACGGCACGGTATGGGTGGCCACCGGTACCGGTCCGGCCCGGGTCGGGGCCGACGGTACAGTCACCGTGGTCGACCTGGTCATGGCGGGTGCCGGGTCGGGCACGAACGACACCCGGGCGGTGGCCCCGGCTCCCGCGCCGCCCACCTCGTCGCCGCGGCCGGACGAGCCGATCACGATCTGGGTCGCCACCGCGGCCGGCCTGGTGGAGCTGTCGCCGGCGCTGCGGGTACGCCGCCACTCGACCGGCGACGGCCTGCCCAGCGACGACTGCCGGGCGGTGCTCGCCATGCCGGACGGCACGGTCTGGGTGGGTACACCCGCTGGACTAGCCCACCGCGTGGACGGCGTGTGGCACCCGGTGTCCACTGTGGACGGCCTGGTCGGCAACGCGGTACGAGCGCTGCACGGGCCATGGTCGGTGCCGCTGCTGTTCCCGCCGGCCGGTGCTGGCGCACTGGACCCGCACGCCGCCCGGGACGGCAACCGGCTCCGGCTGGTCTGGGCGGAACGCCAGCTCCCGTCCGGCCCGTCGGACCCGTGGCTGATCCGGATGCGTACCCTCGACTGGCCAGGCTTCTCCTGGTCGGCGCCGGTGGCGGTGACCACACCCGCGGCGGGCGGGCGGAACACCGACCGCGAGCCGGCGGCCATCCCGCGCCCCGGCGGGCAGGCCCGGGTCTACTTCCGGTCCAACCGGGGCGGCGGCCCGCGGCTGTGGTCGGTCGACCTGGATGCCGGCGGTACCCCGTCGGCGCCCGCGGTGGTACTCACCGGCCCGGCCGCGGACACCGACCCCGCCCCGGTGGTGCTGCCCGGCGGCGCCGAGTGGCTGCTGTTCCGCAGCGACCGCAACGTGGCCCTGGGCCGGCTCGGCGGCGGGGTACCCGGCCCGGCGGACGAGGAGGCCAGCCGGCGGGCGCCGGAGGAGGCCGCGGTACGCCGCTTCGCCGGCTCGGTCAGCGCGGTGCTGGACGACCTCGACCGCAACCGCGGTACGAGGCACTTCGGCGACCTGCTGGACTACACCCCGCAGCAGCCCGGCGGTGGCCCGCTGGCGCCGGACGAGCTGTACACCCCGGCCACCATCGGCCTGTACGTGCAGCGCGGTCCGGCCGGCCGGCCGCTGGTCCAGCGCGACGCCGACCGGCTGCGGCAGCTGCTGGACCGGTTTCTTCCGGTGAACGTGCGGGCCGTCATCGTGCTGCGGTCGGCCGCGCTCGAGGAGGTCGTCTTCCCGGCCGGGCACGAGCTGACCGACTCCTACCAGGACGACTACCCGTTCGCCGAGACGTACCTGGGCCCGGGTGAGGAGATCGCGGTCGACCCCGGCTGGCTCGTCTTCCTGTCCACCGACGGGCAGAGCGTCACCGCGAACCCGGCGAACCTGAGCACCCTGCGCCGCCGCACCTGGTGGCCGCCGCTCCAGTAACCACCCTGACGACCCGAGGAGATGACCGTGACGCGAGTGGAGTATCCCACCACCGGGCTTCGCGGCGCGTACCGAGACGTGCTGCGCGACCCGGCGGGCCGGGTGGTCTGGGACCGCGGCTGGCAGCACAACGCGATCGTCGCGGACTGCCGCCGCCTGCTGGCCACGTTCATGCGCGGGACGCCCGCGTCGGTGGGCGTGTTCGGGCTCGCCGTCGGCGCGGGGCAGAGCCAGTGGGACGACACCGGGCCGCCCCCGCCGACCCCCGGCCAGATCGCCCTGGTCGATCAGAGCCCGTTCATCGTCGGCGCAGCCAACCTGCAGGTCGACTTCCTCGACGGTGGGACGGTGTCCGGCAGCCCGACCAACCGGATCCAGATCCAGGCGACTCTCGGCCCTAACGTGCCGCCCTGGCCCGGCGGCAACCACCCCACCGGCAACCTGCGCGAGTTCGGCCTGGTCGGCAAGCTGGCTGGCAACAACATATTGATCAACTATGTCACCCATCTCGTCATCGCCAAGGATCCCGCCAGCACGCTGGAGCGGACCATCTGGCTGACGTTCTGAGCGAGGAGTCGCGATGGCCACCATGACCACGAGTACGTTCAACCCGCTGCTGCGCTACGTCAACGTGCGGCTGCAGCAGGGCGTACCCATCGTCGACGCAGACTGGAACGAGCTGGATGACATCCGCAAGTTCGAGCTGCGCGCGTTTCTCAAGTGGTATGTCGGCGACGGGATCCCGGCCGGCAACGACGGGTTCCGCATCGCCGGCGGGCTGGACAACGACTTCACCGTGACGGCCGGGGCACCGCCGGCGGGTCCGGGCGTGACACCCGCCGACGCCGTGCTGCGGATCGCGGGCCGGCTCATCGTCGACGGTCTCGACGTGATCATTTTGGAGGATCTTAATTACACCGCCCAGCCGCTGCATGCCGCGCAGCCGGGTGCCGCGGCGCTCGCCGCCAAGCTCGGAGTTCCGGTCGTGGCCGCGCTCACCACCCCTGGGCCGCCGCAGACGCTGGTCGCGTATCTCGATATCTGGGAGCGGCTGGTCACCGGCGATGAGGCACCCGCGCTGGTACACCCCGGCCTGGGCGTGGAGAGCTGCGCGCGGATGCGCCGGGAGTGGGTGGTCCGGGTCCGGGCCGGCACCCTGGTACCGGTACCGGGGGACACCGACTACCTGGCCGGTCACCTCTACTACCCGCTGGCGACAGTGAACCGGCGGGCCGGGGTCGCCACGATCGCCGACACCGACCTGGTCGACCGGCGCGGCCGCGGGCTGCTGCTGCCGCCGGCCCACCTGATCGCCGACACGGTGGGGATCACCGGCCTGACCGACGCCGGATACCGGCAGGGCCAAGGGCGGCCGGCGGTCAGCCTGCGCGATGCGATCAACGCGCTGCTCGCCGGCCGCCTGCCGAGCACCGCGGACCTGGCCGTGTCCGGCGCGGGAGCCGGCAACGACGTACTGCGCCGCGCGGTCGTGCTGGATGCCTCCGGCGGGCTCGTCGTGGTCTGGCACTCGCCGCGGATCAACAACATCAACCAGGTGTACGCCTCCCGGCTGGACTTGTCCCGGCCGGCGGCCGGCTTCTCCACCGCGTTGGCGGTGACCAGCGGCGCCACCGCGAACGTGGACCCGACCGTGGTACCGCTGCCGACCGGTGACCTGATCGTGGCGTACCCGACCGTGGTGGCCGGTACCACCGACGTGGTGCTGAAGCGCGCCCCGCTGTCCGGGCTGCCGGCCGCCGCCACGGCTCAGGTTGCCGCCACCCCCGCCGTCGCCGACCAGTCCCCGTTCGCGGTGCTGACCACCGACCGGGTGGTGTTCTTCACCCACTTGGGTTCCACCAACCTGTGGCAGTACCGCCGGTACGACCACGCGGGTACCGCATTCATCGACCCTGGCCTGGTCCAGCTCTCCGGCGTCGTGGCGACCGTCCGCGACCTGCACGCGGCGGCCACGGTCACGGGCAGCTTTGTCTGGGTGGCCTTCGCCGACGGTACCGGGCTGCAGGCGCTACGCTTCAACGCCGCCGACGGGACGACAGCCTCCGCCGCGAGCATCGGCGCCGGCGCGCCGACCGACCCGTTCGTGCTCGCGATCAGCTCGACCAACGCCATGGTGTTCTTCGACTCCGGGACCGACCTGCGGGTTGCCTCGACGGGCGGGGTGAGCTGGACCACCACCATCATCCCGAACACCGACGCCAACGACGGCCAGCCGGCGGCGGTACAGGACACCGACGGCACCATCTACCTCTTCTACACCCGCGTGCTCTCCGGAACGGACAACGAGATCGTCCTCCGCCGCGGGTCGCCGATCTCCGGCGAGTGGAGTTCCCCCCAGTCCGTCATCCGGCATCCCTTCAACGATCAGCGGGCGCACCCGGTCCCTATCCCCGGCCAGGGGATCTGGCTGGTCTACATGAGCAACCGGGCCGGGACCGGGACCTTCGACATCTTCGCCCGCCAGATTCTCACCGCCATCTGACCGCTCCGCGAAGGAGGACATGTCATGCCCCTGCCCAGCGTCACCGAGAGCGCGCCCGGCAGCGACAACTACACGATCGCCAATTCCCGGGCCCTCATCGCCAACGTCAACATGGATGTCCAGGCGTTCGGGATAACGGGCTTCACTATCACGTACCCACAGGCCGCCACCGGCCTGTCGGTGACCCTGCAACGGACCCTTCCGCTGCCCGCATCGGGGGTGGTCGACCTGTTGACGGTGGCGCCCGGCACGGACATCGGGGGCTACAACATCACCGTCAACATTGCCCCGCCGGCGGGTGGGCTCGTCCTGCTCACCTGTTCGATCGAGAACACGGGCGGCGGGGCGTTCGACCACACCTGGGAGATCCGCGCCAAGGTCGACGCCGCGGTGACCTGGAACCTGACCATGACCGACCCGGGGAACACCACCCGGAACTTCGTGGCGTCGGACCCGCGTGCCGAGCTGACCGCACCGCCGGCCGGTGGCTCGGTGTTCGAGAACGGGACGGTTACCCTCGCCGCCGCCAACGCCTCGCTCGGTACCGTGCTCGGCACCCTGCCGCCGGAGCTTGCGGCCGGGTATCGGTGGAGCCACACCGGTCCGATCGCCATCATCGACCTACCCAAGGACACCCCGGTCAACTCGCACGCCGTGGCGATGCCGGGGGTGTACCAGGCGGTACAGATCCAGGTGACGGTTCAGGCCGCGTTCGGCGGTACGGATGCCAACGACACCACCGGGTTCCTGCAGGCGGTAAGCGCACCGGTCGACGTCACCATCAAGGCCCGGCCGCAGCACATCGTGCTGGTGCTGGACCGCTCGGGCAGCATGGCGTCGGAGGGCCGGTGGGACAGCGCGGTGACCGCCGCCCGGGTGCTGACCCACCTGTTCGCCGGGGCGCGGGAGGGCGTCAATGCGGACGACCGGATCGGCATCGTGGTCTTCGAGGACGGCAACTGCACCTGGCACGTGGCCCCGCGCTCGGCCGCGATCGAGACGAAGATGCCGCTGACCGCGCTGGACAAGGCGAAGACCGACATCATCTCGCTGAACCTCGGGGCGCCCGGCTCCTGCACCCCGATCGGCGACGGCCTGATCGCCGGCATCGATCTGCTCGCCGACGACGGTCCGGTCGGGGACAAGCACTACACCGTCATCCTGTTGACCGACGGGTTCGAGAACGCCGGTACCATTTTCGTCGGCGCCGTCGACCCGAGCGTCGGGGCGGGCCTGCCGGCGGGCACCATCAAACCGGTCAACGGGCCGCTGCCCGACGCGGCGCACCCGCTGCGGGACACGGTGAAGAACGCCGCTCGCAAGTTCATCATCGGGCTCGGAGCCACCGTGGAGAACGCGGTCCTGAACCACCTGGCGACCAGCTCCGGTGGGCAGTTCGCCTCGGCCGCGACGCCGAGCGAGCTGGCCGACGAGTTCGCCAACATGCTCCAGTTCTCCCAGGAGGTCAACCACCTGCCCGCGAGCACCGTCGCGCCGGCAGGGGTACCGGCCGACCCGAGCCGGGCCTACTTCGCCACCGCGACTGGGGCCGAGCGGCTCGTCTTCGCGGTACTGCGGGGCGGGTTGGCGGCCACCGAGGCGAGCGTGAAACTGGACCGTTGGGACCCCGCGGCGAGCGTGTTCGCCCCGCAGGCCATCACCGTGCTGACCTCGGGCGCCCACCACTTTGCGTCGGTCGCGGACCTGACCTCGGTGACCGCCGGCGCCTCCGCTATCTGGCGAGTGACCAGTGTGGACGGTGCGAACTCGCCCCTGTCCCCGCTGCCCGCCGCGAATGTGTTCGCCTACGAGGACCTGCGGGTCAAGGCCGCCGTCCGGCTGGACCAGCCCGAGTACCTCACCGGCGACGACATGATCCTGACCGTGCTGCTCCGGCACGACGGCTCACCCATCCCCGGCGCCACCGTACGCGCCGAGCTGGATGCGCCGGGGGAGGGCGTCGGTGAGGTGCTGTCCACCCTGGGCGACCTCAAGCTTGAGAAGCGGGCTAAGGACCACCCGCCCCTGCCCGCCGCGATGATCGAGCAGGCGCTGCGGCAGAACGGCTGGAAGACCTGGCCGCAGATCTCCCCGACCGGGCCGTTCGTCGACGGAACCGACCTGCTGCACGACCCGGACAACGACGGCAACTACACCAACACCTTCGACCAGGTGTTCAAGGAGGGCGTCTACAGCTGGAAACTCTTCGTCGAAGGCGTCGACCTGAGCGGCAACCCGTTCAGCCGGCAGCTGGCCATCGCCACGGTCGCCGGGATCCGGGTGGACGCCCGGGCGACCCGGATCAGGCAGGAGCGGGTAGCCAACCACCCGAGCGGCATGCACGCCGTCCTCGTCACCATGACGCCGCAGGACGTGCGCGGCGAGCGACTCGGACCGAACAAAGACCACGTGGTGATCTGGGCACTGCAGGACGGCATCTTCGAGCACATCTTGAACCACGAGCCCGCGCCGGTATTTTCCGACGGCACCTACCGGCGCGTGGTGCTCTACCGGTCCGGCCAGCGGCCGACGCTCGCGGTCAAGGCGAACGGAACGGTGATCCCACGGTTCAGCATCCACCCGTCTCACCCGTCCGACGCCGATCCCGACAAGGGCGTCAAGCAGCGGGGCTGAGCCGCAGCCCCAAAGCGAGCGGCTCCGATCGATCCTGGTCGGAGCCGCTCCACAGGGTCCAGTGGGGCCGCTGCGGTCGTCCGGCGCCCTCGATGGGGTATCTATTCCACGTGCTTCAGGTCGGTGGTGGCGGTTGCATACTGCGGGCGCCCGGTGGGCCGGTAGACCTGGATCGTCACCCCCTTGGGGGTGGCTCGCGACTCGACCAGTTCGAGTGCTGTGTCCGGGCCGGTGTCGGGGAACAGCCGCGTACCTGGCCGACGACCACCGGGACGGTGAGCAGTGTGATCTCGTCGACAAGCTGGTTGTCGAACAGCCAGCGGATCAGGCTGCCGCTGCTGTGCACCTGCAGCTCACCCGCCGGCTTGGCTTTCAGCTCGCCGATGGCCGCCGCGACGTCACCGGAGAGGACAGTCGTGTTCGCAGAGCACGGTTCGGTGAGCGTGGTCGATGCGACGTACATGGGCTGGCGTGTTCAAGGCACCTGCGATGGGGTTGATGCCCGGATCTTCCACAGCGCCCCAGGAGCCGGCGAAGATCTCGTAGGTCCGCCGGCCGAACAGGAACGCGTCGGCGCGCTGGCAGACCTGGTTGAGAAACGTCATGGCCTCGTTGTCGAACAGCGGCGTGACGCATCCGCCGCGCTCGAATCCGCCGCTGCGGTCCTCGTCCG
>JAEHDK010000027.1 GCA_016880465.1 Micromonosporaceae bacterium | reverse complement strand
CGGCACGACCACCGTCCGCCGGCTGCCGTGGCCGCTGTCGGCCTGGACGGCGCAGCGCGACGCACCCCTGCCGGCCGCGGAGTCGTTCCGCGACTGGTGGCGGAGGACCCATGGCTGACCGGGCGGCCCGTGCGGAGATCCTGGCCCGGCTCGCCGGCGGCGGACCGCCGGTCGCCGTCCCCCGCCGGTACCGGCGCACCGGTGAGACCGATCCGGCCCGGCTGGCCGCCCTGCTGAGCGACCGGCTCGTCGACTACCGGGCCACCGTGTACCCGTGCCCGGCGGACGCCGTCGGCGAGACCGTCGCCCGGATCCTCGCCGGGACGGGCCCGTTGGCCGTGCCGCCGGAGGTGCCGGCCGGCTGGCTCGCCGCGTACCCGGGTGCGATCCTGCCGGACGGTGACCCGGCGCCGCTGACGGTGGCCGACCTCGACGCGGCGGCGGCGGTCCTCACCGGCTGCACGGTGGCGATCGCCCAGACCGGCACGCTGGTCCTGGACGCCGGGCCGGCACAGGGCCGGCGGGCCCTGAGCCTCGTGCCGGACCACCACCTGTGCGTCGTCCTCGTCGGGCAGATCGTGGCCACGGTGCCCGAGGCGCTCGCCCGCATCGCGGACCCGCGCCGGCCGCTGACGTTCATCTCCGGGCCGTCGGCGACGAGCGACATCGAGCTGAGCCGGGTCGAGGGCGTACACGGGCCCCGGCGGCTCGACGTCATCCTCGCCGGTGCGGTAGCCCCGTAGCCGATCAGGGCTGGAAGCGGTACCCCATGCCCGGTTCGGTCAGCAGGTGTCGCGGGCGGGCCGGGTCGTCCTCCAGCTTGCGGCGCAGCTGGGCCATGTACTGCCGCAGATAGTGCGTCTCGCTCTGGTAGGTAGGGCCCCACACCTGCTGCAGGAGCTGCCGCTGGCTGACCAGCTTGCCCGGGTTGCGGATCAGCACCTCGAGCAGCTGCCACTCGGTGCGCGTCAGATGCACCACCTCCGCCGGCCCACCGGTCGCCTGTACGGTGTGCCGGCCGAGGTCCACCGTGTACCGCCCGATGACCGCGGAGCCCACCGACTCCGGGTCGGTGAGCCGCCGGGTGACCGCCCGGATGCGGGCCAGCAGCTCGTCGATGCTGAACGGCTTGGTCACGTAGTCGTCGGCGCCGGCGTCCAGGGCATCGACCTTGTCCTTGCTGTCCCCGCGCCCGGACAGCACGACGATGGGCACCAGGCTCCACTCCCGCAGCTTGTGGATCACCTCGACGCCGTCGAGATCCGGCAGGCCGAGGTCGAGCACCACCAGGTCGGGCCGCGCCTGGGCGGCGGCGCGCAGTGCCTGCTCGCCGCCGGTCGCGGTGACGACCTCGTACTGCCGGGCCTGGAGGTTGATGCGCAATGCGCGCAGGATCTGCGGCTCGTCGTCGACGATGAGTACCCGCGTCATCCTTTCTGCTCTCCCGAGCCGACCTGCCGCCAGTGCGCCACTCGTTCGACGATCGCCGGATCCGCCGCCCCGCCGGCCCCCCGCTCGGTGGCGGGCAGGCTCAGCGTCATCGTCAGCCCACCGCCGGGCGTCAGGTCCGGCACCAGGCTCCCACCCATGGCCTCGGCGAGGCCCCGCGACAGGGTGAGCCCGAGGCCGACGCCGGCGTCGCTGGTGTGGTCACCGAGCCGCTGGTACGGCATGAACACCCGTTCCCGGTCGGCGGCCGGGATGTCCGGTCCGTGGTCGACCACCCGCACCTCGACGAACCCGCCGTGCTCGCTCGCGATGATCATAGGTGGCTGGTCGGCCGGGCTGTGCCGTACCGCGTTCGACAGCAGGTTGACCAGGACCCGCCCCAGCAGGGCCGCGTCGACGAGCACCTCCGGCAGGTCGTCCGGCGTGCAGATCTCGATTCCCGCGGCCTCGCCGCCGAGGTCGTCCAGGGCCCGGGGGATCACCTCCGCCACGCTGACCAGCTGCGGGTACATGCCGAGCGCGCCCGTCTGCAGGCGGCTCATGTCGAGCAGGTTGTCGACCAGCCGGTTGAGCCGGTCGAGCGACTCGGCGACCGTCGTCAGCAGCTCGCTCCGCTCGGCCTGGGTGAACACCACATCCTTGCTGCACAGGCCGTCCACCGCCGCCATCGCCGCGGACAGTGGGGTACGCAGGTCGTGGCTGACCGCCGTGAGCATCGCGGTACGCAGCCGGTCGACCTCCGCCAGCGAGCTGGCCGTCGCGGCCCGCTCGGTCAGCTGCTGCGGGTTCAGCGCGACCGCGGCCTGGGCCGCGAACGCCGCCACCACGCGCTGGTCCTCGGCGGCCAGTACCCGGCCCCGCAGCACCAGCGCCAGGTCCTCGCCGATGGGTACATCGACATCGCCGTCCACGGGCGACCTGCTCGGCGGCCCACCGACGGTGGCCGCGATCTGCCAGGCGGCCGGATCCCGCTGGCGCTCCGGCCCGGCGTGCGGCGCGTCCGGCCGCGCCTCCAGCAACGTCACGCTCGTCAGGTTGAACGTCTCGCGCACCCGCTCCAGCAGCGCCATCAGCGGCCGCTCCCCGCGCAGCACGCTGCCCGCCAGGGTCGAGAGCGTCTCGGCCTCCGCCCGAGCGCGGGCGGCATCGATGGTACGCCGGGCCGCCAGATCGACCACTGTGGACACCGCGATGGCGACCAGAACGAACGTGGCAAGCGCGAAGACGTTCTCGCGCTCGGCGACAATCAGCCCGTCCATCGGCGGGGTGAAGTAGTAGCTCAGCAGCAGCGAGCTGGCGACCGCGGCCAGCAGGGCCGGGTACCAGCCGCCGACCAGCGCCGCCGCGACGACGACCAGCAGGTAGGCCAGCATGTGGGTCGGCAACGAGAGCTGCTCCTGCAGCGCCCTCAGCAGCAGCGTCAGCAGCGGCAGGCTGACGGCGGTCAGCAGGAGCCCGGCCAGCCGCCGACCCGTGGGCAGCCCGAGCCGGCGCGCCGTACCGTCGCGGCCCCGGCCGATCTCCTCGTGGGTCACGAGGTGGACGTCGATCGGACCGGACCGGCGGGTGGTCGTCACGCCGATGCCCGGCGACAGGAGCTGGGCGAGCCGGCCGCGGCGGCTGGCACCGAGTACGAGCTGGGTGGCGTTGACCGCCCGGGCGAAGTCGAGCAGGGCCGCCGGAACGTCGTTGCCGACCACCTGGTGGTACGAACCGCCGAGGCTCTCGACGAGCGTGCGCTGCCGGGCCAGCAGCGCCGGGTCGGCGCCGGACAGGCCGTCGCTGCGGGCCACGTGCACCGCGAGGAGATCGGCGCCCTTGGTCCGGTTGGCGATGCGGGATGCGCGGCGGATCAGCGTCTCGCCCTCGGGCCCGCCGGTGAGCGCCACGACGACGCGCTCGCGGGCCTCCCAGGTGCCGCCGATCTCGTGCTCGGCCCGGTACCGGTCGAGCTGCTCGTCCACCTTGTCGGCCAGCCAGAGCAGGGCCAGCTCGCGCAGCGCGGTGAGGTTGCCGACCCGGAAGTAGTTGCCGAGCGAGGCGTCGATCTTCTCCGGGGCGTAGACGTTGCCGTGAACCATCCGTCGG
>JAEHDK010000225.1 GCA_016880465.1 Micromonosporaceae bacterium | reverse complement strand
GTGGCCGGCTCGTCGATCGGTGCGGCCATCGCGGTCGCCTACACCGGGGCGGCGGCGCTGGCGGCGATGAGCGAGCGACCCGAGCTGTTCGGCCGCGCGATGGTCATCGTCGGGCTGGCCGAGGGCATCGCCATCTACGGCCTGATCGTGGCCATCATCCTGATCGGCCGAGCATAGCCATGGGCCGGATCGTGGCGCTCGGCGAGCTGGTCCGGATCCAGGGATTCGGTCTGGCCGGTGTGCTGACCGTGCCGGCCGAGACTCCCGCCGCGGTCCGTACCGCCTGGGCCGATCTCACCGCAGATGTGGCGGCGGTGATACTCACCCCGGCTGCCGCGGTCGCAGTGGACGTGGAAACCGTCCACAGTGACCGGTTGGTGGTGGTGCTGCCATGATGCCGAACGAGGCGGTGGTCGCCCTCACCCCGGTGCGGGAGGCCCTGGTCTCGCGGGCCCGGACCGACGCCGGGCGGCTGGGCGTCGAGGCGGCCGCGGACGCCGCGCGGCTCATCGCGGATGCGCGCCACCAGGCGGAACAGATCCTGATCGAGGCCCGCACCCGCGGCCACGCCGACGCCGCCGCGGTGCGCGCCGTCGAGCAGGTCCGGGCCCGGCGGGCGGGGCGCAGCACCGTACTGGCCGCGCAACGGGCGGCCTACGAGGATCTGGTCAGCCACGTCGAGGCCGAGCTGGCGCAGCGGTACACCGGTCCTGCGCTGCGCGCCGCGTTGCTGGGCAGAGTCCGGCGGGTGCTCGGCGAGGCGGCGGTCGTCACCGATGCCCCGGGCGGCGGCGTGCTCGGCCGGCTCGACGGCCGGCGGGTCGAGTACACACCGGCGGCGCTGGCCGCCCGAGCCGTCGAAGCGTTGGACGACACGGTGGTGGGGCTGTGGGCGCCGTGAGCTCAGGTCGGGTCAGCCGGGTCACCGGCCCACTGGTCGAGGTCGAACAGGCGGGCAGCGCGGCCATGTTCGACGTGGTCGCGCTAGGTACGGCGGGCCTGCCCGGTGAGGTGGTGGCGATCCGGGACGGCATACTGACCGTGCAGGCGTACGAGTACACCGGCGGGCTGAAGCCCGCCGACTCTGCCGTATCGCTGGGCGAGCCGCTGTCGGCCCGGCTGGGCCCGGGTCTGCTCGGTGGGGTTTTCGACGGCCTGCTGCGTCCGCTGGACGGGGCACCCGCGTGGTTGCGCCCGGGGGTCGCCCGCGATGGCGCCGGGGCCGCGAGCTGGCAGTTCGTCCCGCAGGCCCAACGTGGCCAGCGGGTGGTCGCCGGGGAGGCGGTCGGCACGGTCGCCGGCCCCGGCCCGGTGGCGTACCGGATCCTGGTGCCGCCGGGCATCGCCGGCACCGTCGAGCAGATCGCCGCCGCCGGCGAGTACGCGGCGGACGCCACCGTCGCCACCGTGGACGGCGCTGCCGTCCCGCTCACCACGAGGTGGCCGGTGCGCGTCCCCCGGCCGTACCGCGAACGGGTGGCCGCCGACGCGCCACTGCACACCGGGCAGCGGGCGCTGGACCTGCTCTTCCCAATCGCCAAGGGCAGCACCGCGGCCGTCCCCGGAGGCTTCGGCACGGGCAAGACCATGTTGCTCCAGCAGATCGCCAAGTGGTCCGACGCCGACGTCATCGTCTACATCGGATGCGGCGAACGCGGCAACGAGATGGCCGAGGTGGTGGCCGACCTCTTCGCGCTGGCGGACCCACGCACCGGTGGCCGGCTGGCCGACCGTACGGTGATCATCGCCAACACCTCGAACATGCCGATGATGGCCCGCGAAGCGAGTGTCCACACCGGAACGACGGTGGCCGAGTACTTCCGGGACATGGGATACGACGTGGTCGTCATCGCCGATTCGACGTCGCGGTGGGCCGAGGCACTGCGGGAGTTCGCCTCGCGGTCGGGTGCGCTGCCGGCGGAGGAGGGCTTCCCGGCCGACCTCGCCTCGGCGATCGCCGCCTTCTACGAGCGAGCCGGTGCGGTGGTGACTCTCGGTGGAGCACGCGGGTCAGTCACCGTGGTCGGCGCCGTGTCGCCCCCGGGCGGCGACCTGACTGAGCCGGTCACCGCGCAAACCCAGCGGTTCGTCCGGTGTCTGTGGACGCTCGACCGCGACCTCGCGTACGCCCGGCACTACCCGGCCGTCTCCTGGTCCGGCTCGTTCTCCCGCGATGCCGCGGCGCTCGCCACCTATCACGCGCGCCACGGCGACCCGGAGTGGGCTCGCCGGCGGGCCCAGGTGATGGCCCAGCTCGCCGAGGCGGACCGGCTGGCGGCCCTGGCCGAACTCGTCGGCGTCGGTACGCTGCCGGGCAACGAGCGGGTCACGATGCTGACCGGCCGGCTGCTGCGTGAGGGCGTACTGCAACAGAGCGGGCTCAGCGGTACCGACGCCTCCTGCGACCCGGCCAAGGGTGCGGCGCTGGTCGATGCGGTCATGGTGGTCAGCGAGCGGTGCCGGAAGCTGGTCGACGCGGGCGTCCCGGCCACCGTGGTGGAGGAGGTCGACTTCGGCCCGCTGCTGCGCGCTCGCGAGGTGGCGGGAGAGCCGGCAGAGGTGGCCAAGCACCGGGACGCGCTGCTCGACACCCTCCAGGAGCTGACATGATGAGGTCGGAGATCGAGTACACCGACATCCGGGAGCTGCACGGCCCGCTCGCAGTGGTACATGGCGTGGCCGGCGCCGGCTGGGACGAGTTCGCCACCATCAAGCTCGCCACCGGTGCGCGCCGGCACGGGCTGGTCCTCGAGGTCGACCGGGACGTGGCCGTCGTGCAGGTGTTGGAGGGTACGGCCGGAATGGATCCGGCCGGCACGGGCGTCTCGTTCACCGGCGAGCCGCTGCGGATTCCCGTGGGGCCCTGCTGGCTGGGCCGCGTGTGCAACGGCCGTGGCGAACCGGTCGACGGCGGACCCCCGATCCTCAGCGGCCGCACCTCGCCGGTCTCGGGTTTCCCGATGAACCCGACCTGGCGGCTGTCACCCGCGCAACCGGTGCTCACCGGCATCTCGGTGATCGACGCATTGACCACCCTGGTACGTGGGCAGAAGCTCCCCATCTTCTCCGTGGCCGGCCTGCCGCACCTGGAGCTGGCCACCCAGGTCGCGGCGCAGGCGCACGTCGAGGGCGACACCGCCGGTGGGCGCACCGAGCCGGAGTCGCCGGCCGGATTCTCGGTGGTCTTCGCCGGGATGGGACTGACCCACGCCGACGCCGCTTTCGTCCGCGACGCACTCGAGGAGCGAGCCGCCGCCGGCGAACTCGTGCTGCTGCTGAACACCGCCGACGACCCGGTCATCGAACGCATCCTGACCCCCCGGCTGGCCCTGACCATCGCTGAGGACCTGGCCTTCCGCGGCGGCCGGCACGTGCTCGTGGTGATGACCGACATGACCAGCTACGCCGAGGCGCTGCGCGAAGTGTCGGCGGCCCGGGGTGAGATCCCGGGCCGGCGGGCGTACCCCGGCTACCTGTACAGCGACCTTGCCTCGCTGTACGAGCGGTGCGGCCGGATGCGCGGGCGCACTGGCTCCGTGACCATCACCCCCGTGTTGACCATGCCCGCGGGGGACATCACCCACCCGGTGCCGGACCTGACCGGCTACATCACCGAGGGACAGGTGGTGCTCTCGGCCGACCTGCACGCCCGAGGCGTGTACCCGCCAGTCGACGCGCTGTCCTCGCTGTCGCGGCTGATGCGCAACGGCGCCGGCCCTGGCCGGACCCGCGAGGACCATGTGGACCTGGCCGCCCAGCTGCTCGCCGCGCTGGCCCGGGCCCGCCAGGTCCGCGAGCTCGCCGATCTGGTCGGTCCGGCGGCGCTGTCCGAGACCGACCGGCGCTACCTCGCCTTCGAGGAGGGGTATGCGCAGGATCTGGTACACCAGCGCGGCGACGAGACGCGGGACCTCGCGGACACCCTCGGCCGGGCCTGGCGGACCCTGCTGCGGCTGCCGCGGCGCGAGCTCGTCATGCTCCCCGACGCGCTGGTCGCCGCTTACGGTGCGGGAGGTGACCGGGCATGCCCGTACTGAGCCGGGTGCCGCCGGGTCGAGCCGGCGTGCTGTGGCTGCGCCATCGGCTGGCCCTCGCGACGCGCGGCGCCGACCTGCTCCACCAGAAGCTCGCCATCCTGACCGCCGAGGCGCAGCGGTTGGACCTGCTCACCGCGCAGACCCGGCGCGAATGGGAGGAGCACAGCAGGCGGGCCGAGGAGTGGCTGACCAAGGCGGCGCTCTTCGGGGGGCAGCGGGCCATCCGGTTGGCCTGTCCAGCGGCCACCGCCGCGGTGGAGCGCGCCTGGACCACCGTCATGGGGATCCGGTATCCGGCCGAGCCGCGGTGCCAGCTGCCGGTGCACCCGCCGGATGCGGCCTCGCCGGCGGGCACCGCCCTCGCCCATGCGGACCTGGCCTACCGCGCGGCGGTTCCCGCAGCGGTCCGCCACGCCGCGGCCGTCGCCGCCGGGCGCAGCGTAGCGGCCGAGATAGCCGCCACCCGCCAGCGGATACGCGCCCTCGAGCGGCATTGGCTGCCCCGGCTGCACGGGGCCCTGGCGCTGGCCCGGCTGCAGATGGAGGAGCTCGAACACGCAGACGCGGTGCGCCGCCGGTGGGCGATAGCCGGCGCCGCGTCCGGAGCTCTGCGGGATCGTCCACTGTGATCGGTCGCATTCCTGCCGGCCGTCACCGACTCGCCGGGCGCGCTGGCTGCGGCCGGGCGGACACGTCGGGTGGGCCGGGCCTGCCCTGACGTCGCCGGCGGTGGGCGGTGCTGAAGTACGCGGCGCGGCGGCGCAGGTGCCGGCGCCCGATGGGGGCCGGCATGCCGATCGGTGCGGGTGCGGCGCCGTAGAACAGTCGCTTGCCGACCTCGATGAGGCCCAGGTAGCAGGCGGCCATGACGGCGAGCGCCGTGAAGAACCCGGCGGGTAGTGGTTGGAAGCCGAGGGCGCGCGCGAGCGGGGTGGCGGGCAGCAGCGCGCCGACGGCGACGACACCGAGGGCAGCCAGGGTCAGCGGCAGGCTGGGGTGGCTGCGGAAGAACGGGATCTGGCGGGTGCGGATAGCCAGGATGACCAGAGTCTGGGTGGCCAGGGACTCCACGAACCAGCCGGTACGAAACTGCGCCGGCCCGGCGTGGAACACCCACAGCATGACGGCGAAGGTGGCCACGTCGAACACCGAGCTGAACGGTCCGAAGTAGAGCATGAAGCGCCGGATGGACCGGATGTCCCAGTGCGACGGGCGGCGCATCTGTTCCTCGTCGACGTTGTTAACAGTGACGCGCCGGCCGCGCTGAACATGTTGCCGAAGTTGCTGGACGTGCCCATCAGCACGTACTTCATGGTGTTGGCGAAGATCCGCCGGCCCTCGACCACGCCGTCGGCGAGCACGTCGAGATCCTTTTCCAGCAGGATGACGTCCGCGGCGTCCTTGGCGACGTCGGTGGCGGAGTCGACCGAGATGCCCACGTCCGCGGCGTGCAGGGCGAGCGCGTCGTTGACCCCGTCGCCGAGGAACGCCACATCGGCGCCGGTGAGGCGCTGGAGGCCGACGATGCGGGCCTTGTGTTGCGGGCTGACCCGGGCGAACACGGTCGTGGCGGTGATCGCGGCCGCGAGCTGGGTGTCGTCGAGAGCGTCGAGGTCCGTGCCGGTCAACACCGTCCCGTCGGGCAGCCCGAGGTCCTGGCAGACCTTGGCGGCCACCGCGGGGTTGTCCCCGGTGACAATCTTGACGGTGATCCCGAGCCCGGACAGGCGGGCCAGCGCGGCGGCTGCGTCCGGCCTGGGCGGATCCAGGAACACCAGCAGGCCGGCCAGCCGCAGGCCGCGCTCGTCCGCGGGGGTGAGCTGGCTGAGGCCGGCGGCGGGGCGGGTGGCGACGGCGACGACCCGGTTTCCGGCCGCGAACTCCGCCTGCAGGGCCGCGGTGGCCGTGGCGGGCACGTCCACGCACCGGTCCCGTACGGTCTCCGGCGCACCCTTGGTGACCATCGTCTGCACGCCGTACGGGTCGCGGACGAGCACGGACACCAGCCGGCGTTCGTGGTCGAAGGGCAGTACCGCCAGCCGCGTGTCGGCGGCCAGCGCCGCCCGGTGCTGTCGCGCCGCGGGCGAGTCCCACAACGCCGTGTCCAGCGGGTTGCCGCTGATCGCGTGGCCGTCCTCGAAAGTGGCCTCGGTGCACGCCAGGCCCCACCGCAGCGGCGCATCGGGTGCGACGCCGTCGGTGCTCACCGCGCGCATGAAGCTGATCCGGCCCTGGGTCAGGGTGCCTGTCTTGTCGGTGAACAGGGTGTCGATGTCGCCGAGGTCCTCGATGCAGACCAGGCGCTTGACCAGCACCTTCCGGCGGGCCATCCGCCGGGATCCGGCGGCGAGGCTCATCGATACCACAGCGGGTAGCAGTTGCGGGGTGATCCCCACCGCGATGGCCAGGGAGAACAGCAGCGCGTCGAGGATCGGTCGGTGCAGTACCACGTTGCAGACGAAGATCGACGCGGTGAGCGCGGCGGCGACGTAGACCAGCAGCATCGAGAACCGGCGCAGCCCTACCTGGAACTGGGTCCCGGTCTGGCGGGTACCCAGACCGGCAGCGATCTGGCCGTGCAGCAGCCTGACGTCAGCCGGCACGATGTCACCCAGTCGCAGGTGGACGATGTCGCCGGGGACCAACGCCGTCACGTCGACCGCGACCGGCTGACCGTCGCGCACGACCAGCGCCCGGTGGCGGATCTGTGAGTGCAGCGCCTCGGCCGACTTCTCGGCGCGGTACTCGTTGACGAGTCCCAGGCCCACGGACAGCGCCAGGATCACGCCGATGATCACCGCGTCGCTGCGTTGCCCGACGAACGACGACGCGACCGCGGTCACCAGCAACAGCCCCAGCAGAGGTGAGCGCAGCTGATGCCACAACACCGGCAGCAGCCGAGCCCGGTGCGTGGACACCGCGTTGGGCCCATACCGGGCGAGCCGCCGCGCCGCCTCCGCCACCGGCAAGCCGTCCTCGCCGACCCCGAGGCCACGCATGACGCGCTCGCCCGGCAACCCGCCGGCCGTGGCCACGTCCAGGCCGGACTCGAAGACGTCGGGGGCCGCGGGACCAGCCACCGTCAGCTTCGCCGCGCGAGGCTGGCCATCTTGACGCCGGTGTAGACGGCCGCCGCAAGGGCGACGTCGGACAGCAGCATCAGCCCGATGGCGTACGAGTGCTCAGCCCCGTACACCCAGCCCATGACGAGCGGGGGGACGAACCCGCCGAGACCACCAGCGGCGCCGACCACACCGGTGACCGAGCCGACCTTGTCGGCGGGGGCCAGCTTGCCGACGAGTGCGAAGACGGCACCACTGGCGGCGCCGAGCAGGCCGGCCATACCGAGGAAGGCGATCGTACCCACCGGCATGAGTCGGGGCTGGAAGGCTTGGACGACGGCCAACCCGGCGATACCGCTGAACGACCAGACGAGGACGGGTACCGGGTGCAGCCGGTCGGACAGCCAGCCGCCGATCGGTCGGGCGATGACCGCGAGAACGACGAACCCGGCGGTGCGTAACGCGGCGTCGTTGATGTCCAGCCCGTACGCGGTGCGCAGGTAGGCCGGCAGGTAGACGCTGAAGGCGACGAACCCACCGAACCCGACGGCGTAGAGCAGGCACAGCTGCCAGGTGATGGTGAGCCGGGCGACCTCGGCGGGGCGTCGCCATGGCGAACCGGCTGCGACCTGCCGGCCGGGTGCGCCGCGCAGCACCGTGTAGGCGAGCACCGCGTAGGCGGCGAGGACTCCGGCGACGACCAGGAACGGTGTCTTCGGTCCGTAGGCGTTGCTCAGCTTGACGGTGGTGAGGTTGGAGATTGCCGTGCCGCCCATGCCCACGCCGAATGCGCCGATGGCGAAGCCACGGCGGGCCGGCGGGTACCACGCGGAAACGTGCGGTACGCCGACGGCGAAGGCGGTACCGCCGATGCCGAGGAAGAATCCCGCGACGATCATCGCCGGGTAGGAGGACTGTACGAAGGCGAGGACGACAACGGGCACGACGGTCGCGAGGCTGACGAGCGTGAACATGATCCGCGCACCGTACCGGTCGGTGAGCGCACCGATCGGGATCCGGCCGAGCGAGCCGACCAGGACCGGCACGGCGACGAGCAGGGACTGGGCGGCGAAGCTGAGACCCAGGCGTTCCTTGATGCCCGGGCCGAGCGGACCGAGCAGCGCCCAGGCCCAGAAGTTGACCATGAAGCCGATGGTGGCCACGACAAGGTTCAGTCCGGCTCCCCGGGCGGCCGCGGGCGGGCCGATGCCGGTCCCCTTGGCGCTCTCGCCGATCGGGCTGTTGGTGAGGGTCATCGCCGACCTCGGTTGCTCGCGGTGGGTGGGCCGTCCCAGCCGCGCCCGGTCCGGCGTGCTCCAGGCCGGGTGTCGCGGCTGCGGTAGACGACATAGGGGCGGGTGAGGTAACCGACCGGCGCGCTGAACGCGTGCACCAGCCGGGTGAACGGCCAGAACGCGAACAGCGCCAGCGCGGCCAGGACATGAAGCTTGAAGCCGATCGGCACACCGGTCATCAGCTCGGTCTTCGGTTGCAGGTAGAACACCGACCGCAGCCACGGGGACACGGTTTCGCGGTAGTCGTACCCGTCCCCGAGGGCGTTGGCGCGGACCGTCGCGAACAGCCCCAGCAACAGGGTGCCGGCGAGCACGACGTACATGGCCTTGTCGTTGCGGGTGGTGGCGGTGAAGACCGGGCCGACCAGCCGGCGCCGGGCGATGAGGATACCGAGGCCGACCACGGTGAAGACGCCGGCCACCGTGCCGAGGAACACCGCGGTGAGGTGGTAGGCGTGTTCGCTGATGCCCGCGGCCTGGGTCCAGGACTTGGGGACGGCCAGGCCGCCGATGTGCCCGAGGAGGACGAGCAGGACTCCGAAGTGGAACATCGGTGAGCCCCAGCGCAACACCGCGGACTCGTACAGCTGGGAGGAGCGGGTGGTCCAGCCGAACTTGTCGTAGCGGTAGCGCCAGACCGTACCCAGCACGAAGGTCAGCACGGTGGCGTAGGGCAGGATCGCCCACAACAGAATGTTCACCGCCGGCCTCCCGGCGCCAGCGCGAACGGCTGCAGGCCGACCTCTTCGCGGGGCGGACCGGAGCGGGCCAGGGCGGCGGCGGCGGCCAGCTCCGCCGGCCCGGGTGGCGGCAGCATCAGCCGGACCGCCTGCACGGCGTGCCGGTACGGCGAGGCGTCCCGGTCAAGCGCCCGCACCAGCAAATCCAGCCCGACCCGGTGCCGGCGCAGCAGCGCCCAGGCGGGATCGCCCGCGTACGCGGCGAGGTCCAGCACGGCGGGCAGGAAGTCGGGTAGCTCCCCGCCGTCGACCGCGAACCCGGTCGCCTGGTACACGGCGGCGAACTCCAGCAGTGCCTCGCCGCGCTTGCGGGTGTCGCCGGCGGTGTAGTAGCTCAGGTACAGGCAGCAGCGCCGTCTCAGGTCGAACAGCTGCACGTACTCGGCCGCCAGACCGGTGGGGTCGCCCGCCGCGCGATGGTCGGCAACCACCGTCAACGGTTCGGCCAGTGCCGCGGGCAGCTCGGTGAGCGCCGCGCGCACGGTCGGCAGCGCGGCGAGCGCGTCTTCGTTCGGGTAGCGCAGCAGCAGCGCGGCGGCCTTGGCCGCCACCGCTGCGGCGCTGGCGACGCCGGCCGTCACGACTTGTCCTTTCGTTCGGGGAACAGCCCCTCTGGCCGGCCCCTGCCGTCCCAGTTGAGCAGGTTGACGCGGCCACGGGTGGTGGGATCGGGGAGGTTGTCGCTTCGCTGCCGCTCGGCCAGGACCTGGAAGTTCTCGACGGCGAGGGGCACCGGCCGGCCGGACACCTCGCCGAACGGTCCCGACCCGCCCATCCCTGGTCCACCCTCGTAGTCGAGGCTGCACTCGGTGGCCAGCTCCTCCAGGCCGTGCGCGATCTCGGCGTGGGCGGCGGGGATGACGTACCGCTCGTCGTACTTGGCGATCGCCAGTAGCCGGTACATGGCGTCCATCTGCTGCCCCGTCATGCCGACCGCCTCGGCGATCGACTCGTCCCGCTCCTCGCCCAGGTTGACGCGGCGCTGGTACGCGCGCATCGCCGCCAGGCGTTGCAGCACCGCGGTGACCGGGGCCGGGTCTCCGGCGCTGAACAGTTCGGCGAGGTACTCCACCGGGATGCGCAACGCGTCCACGGCGCCGAAGAGGTTGCCCATGTCCTCGCCGTCATGTCCGGTGTCGCGCAGGGCGTCGACCACCGGCGACAACGGCGGGATGTACCAGACCATCGGCATCGTGCGGTACTCCGGGTGCAGCGGCAGCGCCACCTCGTACCGCATGATCAGGTCCCAGACGGGTGAGCGCTGGGCGCCCTCGATCCAGTCCTCGGGGATGCCGGTCCGCCGCGCCGCGGCGACCACGCGGGGGTCGTGCGGGTCCAGGAAGACCGAGCGCTGCGCGGCGTACAGGTCCGTCTCGGACCGGGTCGCCGCGGCCTGCGCCACCGCGTCGGCGTCGTAGAGCAGCAGGCCGATGTAGCGCAGCCGGCCCACGCAGGTCTCCGAGCAGACGGTCGGCAGGCCGATCTCCACCCGCGGGAAGCAGAACGTGCACTTCTCGGCCTTGCCGGTGCGGTGGTTGAAATAGATCTTCTTGTACGGGCAGCCGGTCACGCACATCCGCCAGCCCCGGCAGCGGTCCTGGTCGACCAGGACGATGCCGTCCTCGGCCCGCTTGTAGATGGCCCCGGACGGGCACGAGGCCGCACAGGACGGGTTGAGGCAGTGCTCGCAGATCCGGGGCAGGAAGAACATGAACGCCTTCTCGTACTCCAGCTTCACCGCCCCGGACACCTTGGCCAGGATCGGGTCGGCCGCGGCGAGCTCGTTGCCGCCGGCGAGCGAGTCGTCCCAGTTCGCACTCCAGGTGATCTTCGTGTCCTTGCCGGTGAGCAGCGACGTGGGCCGGGCCACTGGCGTGTGCTCGCCGGCCGGAGCAGTCAGCAGGTGCTCGTACTCGTAGGTCCACGGCTCGTAGTAGTCGCCCATGGACGGTAGCTTCGGGTTGGCGAAGATGGTCAGCAGCTTCTTGAGCCGGCCCCCAGCCCGCGGCTTGAGCCGGCCCCGCTTGGTACGTACCCAGCCGCCTCGCGCTGGTACTCGACGAGCGGATCCCGCTGCGCGTACGCCCGCAGGCCGACGCCCTCCTGCAGGTAGTCCATCTCGTAGAGGTGCTCGCGCCACTTCCGGTCGATC
>JAEHDK010000224.1 GCA_016880465.1 Micromonosporaceae bacterium | reverse complement strand
GGCCGTCCATCAACCAGACGACACACATCAACGCGGAGATCAGTGGGCGGCTCGGCACGACCCTGCGCTGATCTTCATCGCCATGCTGCTGGCGCTGATCCTGGCCGTCGCGACCGGGGTGTTCAGCGCGATCCGGCAGTACTCGAAGATGGACTACACCCTCACCTTCGTCGGCTTCCTGTTCCTGAGCATGCCGCCGTTCTGGGCCGCGGCCCTGCGCGATCCTGGCCTGGCTGATGCTGGCCGGGTTCTTCGTGGTCGTCGGCAACCTCGTCGCCGACCTGCTCTACGCCGTACTGGACCCGCGGATCCGCTATGCGTGAGGGCGGCTGACCGCCGTGGCTCTGCCGGTCGCCGGCCGGCTCGACTGGACATCGAACAAGGTCCATACAAGGATCTGCTGGTATGGAGAACCATGAGGTACCGCAGGTAGCACGATCAGGCTCCACCCGACGTGCGTTCCTCTCCGCCGGCGCCGTCACCGCGGCCGCGGCCGTGGCCTCGCCGGTGATCGCCAGCCCCGCCGCCCCGGCCTTCGAAGCATCGGGGCCGGGTAACCCGATCCGGCCGCAGCGGCCGGGTCAAGACCTGGCCCAGCTCCTGGACGAGATCGACGCCAATCGAATCGAGGCCGCCGTCAACCGGTTGGTCGGCTTCGGCACCCGGCACACCCTGTCCAGCCAGACCGACCCGGAACGGGGCATCGGTGCCGCGACCGAGTGGGTATACCAGCAACTGTTGGCCTCCGCCGCGGCGTCCGGTGGCCGGATGACCGTCGAACGGCAGTCGTTCGTACAGCCGGCAGGACCACGTATCCCGGCGCCGACCACCATCACCAACGTGATCGCCACGCTGCGCGGGGACGTCAGCCCAGACCGTACCTACGTGGTCACCGCACACCTGGACTCGCGGGTGACCGACGTACTCGATGCCACCAGTGACGCTCCCGGGGCGGACGACGACGGCTCGGGGGTCGCGGCCATCCTCGAGCTGGCCCGGGTGTTCGCCACCCGGCACACCGAGGCCACCATCATCTTCGGCATCGTCGCCGGCGAGGAGCAGGGGCTCTTCGGTTCCGCGTTCATGGCCGCCCAGCTCAAGGCCGCGGGCGCGAATATCCAAGGCATGTTCTCCAACGACATCGTCGGAGCCAGCAGCGAATTCGACGGTACGAAGCCGGACCCGCACACGGTGCGGCTGTTCGTCGAGGGCGTGCCGACCACGGAGACAGCCGCGCAGGCCGCGGTCCGGCGGGCGGTCGGCGGCGAGAACGACGGCCCGTCCCGCCAGCTGGCCCGCTTCGTCACGTCCGTGGCCGAGAACGACGAGACCGACATGACGATCTGGGTGATCTACCGGCGCGACCGGTACCTGCGCTCCAGCGACCACGTATCGTTCCTGTCTCAGGGTTACCCGGCGGCCCGGTTCAGCGAGCCGCGGGAGAACTACGACCACGAACACCAGGACGTACGGGTGGAGAACGGGGTGCAGTTCGGCGACCTGCCGGAGTTCTGCGACTTCCGCTACATCGCCCGGGTGGCGAAGGTCAACGCGGCCGCGCTGTGGTCGCTGGCGCAGGGGCCGGGCACACCGGTCAACGCGATCATAGATACCGTCCAGCTGACCAACCTCAGCGCCCTGCGCTGGGACCGCGGCACCGAGCCGGACCTGGCTGGCTACGAGATCGTCTGGCGGGACAGCACGGCGAGCGACTGGACCCATGTCATTCCGGTCGGCGACGTCACCATCGCCACCGTCGACCTGGCGAAGGACAACGTCCAGTTCGGCGTCCGCGCGGTCGACACGGCCGGTCACCGCAGTCCCGCGGCCACGCCACGACCGGGCTGATTCAGCTGGGTTTGGCAGTGCGATGCCGGTGCAGGTTGCGCAGCCGGCACCGGCACCGCGGCCCCAGGAGACTCCGTCAGCGTTTCGACGGCCAGCGCTGCGACCAGCCGCCAGCCGGCGGCGTCAGGCCGACCTCCGCATCGAAGATTTCGGCGCATCTGGCGACACACACCTGCTGATGCCCGCAGGTCGTCGTTCACAATGACGGCTGGCAGTGGAAGCTACAGCCCGATGCGATGATGGACGTCGGTGGGAAAGCCGCCAAGGCCGACAGTGGGAGGGCGAATGCCTGAGTCGCGGTGGAGCGTCGCAGTGGTCGGGCCGGGGGGCGTCGGTGGTCTCCTCGGCGCGGTCCTCGCCCGGGCGGGCCACCAGGTGGTGTACGTGGCGAAGCCGGACACCGCGGCGGCGTTGAACTCGGGTGGCATCCACGTACGCAGCGCGCAGTTCGGCGAGTTCCACGTACCCGCGGTGGCCGTACCGCGGCTCGCCGCCCCGGTCGACGTGTGCCTGGTGGCGGTCAAGGCGACCAGTCTGGAGGCGGCCTTGGCTGGCGTACCGGCGGAGGCGTTGGGCGACGGCCTGGTGCTGCCGCTCCTCAACGGCGTCGAGCACATGAGCGTGGTGCGTGCACGCTTCCCCGCCCAGCAGGTCGTCGCCGGCGCGATTCGGGTGGAGTCGACCCGGGTCGCGCCTGGCCGCGTCGAACACACGAGCCCGTTCTGCTGGATCGACGTGGCCAGCGGCACGGCACCGCGGGTACGCGTCGATGAGGTGGCGGCCCAGTTGCGGCAGGCTGGTCTCGAGGTCACGGTCCGCGACGACGAGGCGGCTCTGCTGTGGGACAAGCTGGCATTCCTGGCGCCGCTGGCGTTGCTCACCACGCACGCCGCCGCGCCGGTCGACGTCGTACGCGATGAGCGGCGCGCCGACCTGGTCGCGGTGATCGGCGAGGTCACCGCCGTGGCCAGGGCCTCGGGCGCGGCGGTGGACGCCACGACGATCCTCGGCATGTTCGATCGGGTACCGGCCGGCATGCGGTCCTCGATGCAGCGCGACGCGCAGGCGAACCGACCGACCGAGCTGGACGCGATAGGTGGAGCGGTGCTGCGTGCCGCCGGCCGGCGCGACATCGACACACCGGTCACCGCGCGACTCGTCGACGAGCTCGCGGCCCGCGAGGCCACCTGGGCCACGCTCTAGGAACTCGGCATTCACGTCGAAGCCCCGGCCGCCATGTGGTGGCCGCCCGCCGCGGCACCGCGGCGAGACGTCGTTCCCGCCGCTACCGCTTTACCGGCTACCTGTTCAACCGCGAGTGAGGGCGTCCGGCCAGGTCCTTTGTGGACATCGACATTCGTCGTCAGGCACCACCCGGAATGCACCGCGGTGGACCCGTCGGGCCGGTGCGCGGCGGTGGCAATCCATTTCGAGATCCGCTGAAGGCTTGACGGCCGCGTTAATCATCTGTCATCTTATCATTTGCTGGCCCCAACGCAGCCGACGCTGATCAGTGACAGGACGGGATGAGATGCGCTTGAAGCCAACCGTCGCGCTCGTGTTGACCGCGACGACACTGCTAGCCACTGCCTGTAGCGACAAACCCGCCGCCAACAAGACCGGCGGTACGGTCAAGGTTATGATGATCGGCTACCCGGACGAGAACGGGATCGACCCGGCCAGTGGGGCACCGGTCCCCGGGATCGGCGAGCTGAAGAAGGCGTTCGCCAAGGCCCACCCCGAGATCGACCTGCAAATCATCAACATTCCCTGGGGTGAAGGCTCGACCGGGTACGCACCGAAGACCGAGGCCATGATCAACGCAGGGGAGGCCTGCCTTTACGAGATGCCGGCCGCCCAGACCTATGGCCGGAACGGCAAGTTGGTTAACCTCGACACCATGATCGCCAAGGACCCCAACTTCAAGAACGTCTGGGGTCCGCAACTCGACACGTCCCGCTCGTGGGGTCCGGACAGCCCCAAGAGCCTCTGGTACCTGCCCGACAACACCGGCGAACGCGTCATCCACTGGGACGCGAAGCTGTTCCGGGACTACGGGGTCGAGCCGCTGTCCGAGACGCCGACGCTGCAGGAGATCGAGGAGAAGGCGGCCAAGCTGACCGGGAAAGACCCGGTGACCGGCCAGCAGACGTACGGCTACTGGTACCAGGGCAAGTACGCCGTCTGGCAGTTCATGGCCATCGCGCACGCCCTCGGCGCGAGCTGGGGCGGCGTGAAGGACAACGGCACGCTGACGGTCAACTGGGACACCCCGCAGTACCTGGCGGCCATGGAGTGGTTCATCAAGATGTCCAAGTACGCGCCGAAGGGCGCGCTGGCCGGCGATGGCATGCCGCAGGGCTTCTTGTCGGACCAGAACGTGGTCGCGATCATACCGGAGGGTGAGCAGGGCTACTTCATCCCGCAGCTCGTTGCGCAACCGGCGCTGCGGGACCGGTTCCGTACGTCGTACAACCTGAAGGGCATCGACGGTCTCGGCGGCCTCAACAGCGTGTCACCGCTGGCGATGGCGGCCAACTGCCAGAACAAGGACTCGGCCTGGACGGTGCTGAAGTGGCTCGCCGGCAGCGACGAGGCGCAGGCGTACTACTTCTCGGCGAGCGGTCGGCTGCCCGTCACCACCGGCGGGGTGAGCGCGATCCCGAAGGTCGCCGAGCTGCCGGACGGTAAGATCATCCTCAGCCAGCCGCAGACCGCCGAGGCGGTGTACCCGTGGGCGGCCGACCAGCCGCGGTGGGCGATGCAGACCGCACTGGAGGCCGCGCTGGCCGGCACGATCACCCCGAAGCAGGCGCTCGAGCAGGCGCAGCGCGAAACAGCCGACTGGGTGTCAAAGCAGGCGGCCGGCAAGTGAGTACGGCCACGGCCACGGCCTCGGCCTCGGCCACTGGCAGCCCCGGCGCGAGCGAGCAGTCGCAGCAGCGACCTACCCGCAAGCGCCGGGGCAGCCCGGTCTGGTACGCCTTCCTGGGCCCGCCGCTACTGCTCCTGCTGGTCTTCGTGGCCTACCCCACGGTTGAGACCTTTCGGGAGAGCCTGTTCCGGCGGGTGGGTACGCGGGAGGAGTTCGTCGGGCTGTCCCAGTACTCGCGCCTGCTGACCAACCCGATCTTCTGGAAGGCGCTGGGCAACACGGCGTTGCTCGGCGTCGCTTTTCTCGTGATAGTCATCCCGCTGTCCGCCGTGCTGGCGTCGATGCTGAACCGGCTCCGGCGCGGCGCGACACCGCTCAAGGTCATCTACTTTCTGCCCCAGCTGACGTCGTCCGTGGCCGTGGCACTGATCTTCAATTACGTCTTCCAGCCCGACTGGGGCCTGCTGAACGGTCTGTTGCACCGGGTCGGCGTGGACTCGGTTCCGCTGTGGCTGGCCGATCCGCGGTACGACTTCACCGGGTCGCGAGCCGCGGTGACGATTCTCGCCGTCTGGGCCGGGCTCGGTTACTACATGCTCGTCGTCCTCGCCGGACTCCAGTCGATCCCGGTGGACCTCTACGAGGCCGCGGCCATCGACGGGGCGAATGCTTTCCAGATCTGGCGCCGCATCACGCTGCCGAGCCTCCGGCCCACGTTCGTATTCCTCGTGATGACCGGCACGGTGGACGCGATGTCGCGATTCAGCGACCTGTGGACGCTCGGCGGGCCGGGCGGCGCACCGGCGCGGTCGTTGCAGAGCGTCGTCATGCTCATGTTCCAGACCGGGTTCGAGAGCCACGACACCTCGATGGCGGCCGCCATCGCCGTGGTCTTCTTCATTCTCGTGCTCGGCATCACGCTCATCGCGTTCCGCGCGCTGCTCGCCCGCGAGTTCCGGGAGATCCGCGGTTCCAGGAAGGCCAGGTGAACATGACGAGCGTCGACAGTCGTACGCGTGCCCGCCGGTCGCCGATCGCGTGGTTGACGGGGTCGACCCGGCGATACTCGGTTGCCGGCCAGATGGCCATCGTCGTCGTCCTTTCGGTCGGCGCACTCGCGATGGTCCTGCCGTTCGCCTGGATGATCGCGACCTCCCTGTCGCGGCAGGCCAACTTCACGATGCCGCGCATCCCGACGCTGTGGCCACCCGACCCGTCGCTGTTCAACTACCGGGTGGCCTCGACCAACCTGCCGATTTTCCGGTACTACCTCAACAGCATCGTGGTCGTCGGCGCGAGTACGCTCGGATACCTGTTCTTCAGCGCGCTGACCGGATACGCGTTCGCGAAGGGCCGGTTCCGCGGCAAGCAGATCCTGTTCGTGGCGTTCCTCGCCACGCTGCTCATCCCGTTCGAGACGCGCATGATCCCGCTCTACGCGTTGATGAGCGACCTGCACCTCAACGACAGCCTGGTCGCGTTGATCCTGCCGTTCCTGGTCGGCGGGTTCGGTACGTTTCTCATGCGCCAGCACATCGCCTCGATTCCGGACGACCTCATCGATGCCGCGCGCCAGGACGGGGCCGGTGAATTTCTGATCTTCCGGCGCATCGTGCTGCCGCTGTGCAAACCGGCGCTGGCCGCGCTCGCCATCGTCAACGTCATCTGGCGGTGGAACGACATCCTGTGGCCGCTGCTGGTCATTTCCAACCGGAACCTGTACACCGTCACGCAGGGCCTGGCCATCGCCGGTCGGGGACAGGGAATCTTCACCGGAGTTGCGCTTGCGACGGCCGCGCTGGCGATCGTACCGGTGATGGTGGTCTATCTGATCCTGCAACGGCACATCATCCGCGGGATCACCACGAGCGGGATGAAGGGCTGAGCCGCCCCGGCCGGGAGGTCGACCAGCCGTCAACCAAGCCACGCCGCTAGCCCCTCGGCGACGAAGTCGTCGTCGGCCAACCACGGGTACGCGGCGGCCACCCGGTCGATCTCGGCGAGCTGGCCGGGGGACAGGTCCTCCGCGGGATCCAGGCACCACCGGCCGGCCAACAGGCCCTGCCGGCGTAGTACCTCATGGATCCCGGCGATACAGCCGCGGAAGCCGCCAGCGGCATCGAAGAGTGCGGCGTTCGCATCCGTCAGCTGGCTGTCGAGGTCCACCAGCCGCCGCAGCGCCGCGTCGTCGCCCTGCTTGGCCCGTACCGACTCCCGGTGCAGCTGCACGGCCGCGCGGGTCCATACCGCCCATTGCCCGAGCAGACCGCCGACGAACTCGAGGTCCAGCGCGCGGCCGTCGCCCCGGATCCGGTGCGTCGTCGTGAGGTCGGTGAGGATCTGGTTGTCGTTTCCGGTGTACAGGGCGATGTCCTCGCCGCGGCCGGACCGGCTCACGCCGTGCAGCACGTCGAGGGTGAGGTACCGGTCGAACGGTGCCACCTTGATGCCGCGTACGGATGGCATGGCCGCCAGCCGCGTCCAGAAGTCGCGGGACAGCCGCCGCCCGCCCACCGCGGGTTGGAGGTAGAAACCGACCACCGGCAACACCTCGCCGACCGCGCGGGCCCGGTCGATGAGCTGATCCTCGGTCATCGTCTCGGGGCGCAGCAGCACCAGGTGGTAGCCCAGGCTCGCGGCGAGTTCGGCCTCGGCCACGGCTTGCCGGGTCGGTCCCTGGACACCGGCGATCAGTACGACGGGCCGGTCCTGGGCGGCGACCACGTCCGCGCTGATCTCCCAGACCGGCCGGAGGAGTCCGTTGTCGTGGATGGCGAACTGGGTCGTGTGCACGCCTACCGCGAGCCCACCGCAGCCGGCCGCGAGATAGTACCGGGTGAGCGCCCGCTGCCGTCGCTCGTCGAGGGTACGGTCGGCGGTCAGCGCCAGTGGGTGCGCCGGGATCACGCAACCGCGCCGGAAGACGTCGTACGCCGTCACCGGCCGGCCCGAGTCGTCGTCAATGGGCACCTGGTGGCTCCCCTAGAATCGGCCGTCGCGGCGCTGGAATCCGGTCGGCTTGTCGGCGACGGGTTGGCCGAGCCTGATCCACTTGACGACGGAGTCGACCAGTTCGGCCATGGACAGGTCGGGGTAGCCGAACAGCCCGTGGCACCGCGCCGCGTTGGACAGTAGCGCGGTGGGCGCCTCGGTGCCGGTGAACGCAGGGGTGACCCCCAGCCGCGCGGCGAGCATCTCGGCCACCTGCCGTACGCTCACCACCTCGGGCCCGGTCACGTTCAGGACCGCCGGCGGCGACGCGGCCAGCCGCAGGCTGCGCAGCGCAACCTCGTTGGCGTAGCCCTGCCACACCACGTTGAGATGGCCCATCGTGACATCGACCGGCTTGCCGCCGGCCAGGTTCTGGGCGATGTCGAGCAGGACGCCGTAGCGCAGCTCCGCGGCGTAGTTGAGCCGGAGCAGCACGGTGGGGGTCCCGTACGCCGTGGCGAAGTGCGTCATGATTCGTTCCCGGCCGAGGCAGCTCATGGCGTACTCACCGATCGGGTCGGGCGGCGTGTCCTCGGTGGCGCCGCCGGCCGCCACCGGTACGAGTGGATAGACATTTCCGGTGGAGAGGGCGACGAGCCGGCTGCCGCGGAACCGCCGCGCAACCAGGCCGGGCAGGAAGGTGTTGGTGTACCACGTCTGGTGTTCGCGACCGCTCGTACCAAACTTCGCACCGACCAGGAATACGACATTGGCGGCGTCCGGCAGCCGGTGCAACGCGTCCTCGTCGGCGACGTCCGCGGCGATCGTCGTCGCGCCGGCCTCGCGCAGGCTGTCCACCAGCGCGGGGTCCTGGTGGAACCGGGACACGGCGATCACCCGCCGGTCGCATCCGGCGGCCTGCGTCGCCCGCACGGCCAGGCGTACGAGACTCGGTCCGAGCTTCCCGCCGGCGCCGAGGACGAGGATGTCACCGTCCAGCCGCGTCATGTCCTCGACCAGGGCGGCGCGCGGCCTGGCGAGCCGGTCCTCGAGCTCCGCTACTGAACGCATGCCCACCCTGCTTCGGCCAAACATAATACGACAGATGATTAATCGTATGATCGATTTCGGCCGGCCGTCAAGCGGAGCCGCGGACCGATGCCGCGGCTAGTCGGCGGAGCGAGCTGGTCGGCGGGCGCGAGCTGGTCGGCGGGCGCGAGCTAGTCGGCGGGCGCGAGCGGTCCGGGTCCACGCCGGTACACCCGCAGCTCGATCACCGATGGGACGTGCCACTCCAGCGACAGCATGACGGCGCGGCCATCCGCGTCATAGTCCACCTGGGTCAGGTGCTGCAGCAGCGTACCCTCGGTCACCTGCAGCAGCTCGGCGAGCTCGCGGTCGGCGACGGCCGGTGCGATGACCGCGTCGCCGTGGTCGACCGGGTGGCCCCGGACCGTCAGCAGCCGGTAGATGGAGCCGTGCAGTTCCTTGCGGTCCGCGCGCAGGTCGATGATGTCGGCGGGCAGGTAGTCGATCGAGTAGATGGCGGGCCGGCGGTCCGCTGTCCGTACCCGGCGGACCTCGGCGACCTCGGCGTCACCGTCGACGGACAACGCCTCGGCGGTCTCCGCGTCGGCCCGTACCAGCCGGGCGCTGATTAGCTTCTTGCCGGGACGGCTGCCGGCGCGCTCGAGATATTCGGTGTAGCTGAAGTTCGTGTCCAGCGAGTTGTGGAGGCTGGGTCGCCGGGTCACGTACGTACCGGAGCCCTGCCGGCGGATGACATAGCCGTCCTGGATCAGCCCCTGTACCGCCTCGCGCAGCGTGATCCGGCTGACGTCGAACCGCTCGCGGAGCTGCTCCTCGTTCGGCAGCTTCGAGCCGAGGGGAAACTCGCCGCTGATGATGGCGCGGCTGAGCTCGGCACGGACAACATCGGCAAGCAAGGGTCGCTTGCGAGTAGCAGGGGTCATGAACCCGCTCCTGTTGTCAAGGTGGAGGGCAGATATATCAGTCGTATCATGTCATGGCTCCAGGTCGGCGCATGTCGACGGTCGGGCGGCCAGTCTCCGGTGCGCGCCCCAGTCGCTCGGCCGCTTCGTCGTCCGGCGCGGCCTGCGACCGGACGTCGGCATCGACTCCGGCCAGATACGCGGCGAGCTCCCGGTCCCGGTCCGCTGCCGACCAGCCGAGCACGCCGGCCATCAGGTCCGCGACGCACGGCGCCGTCTCGACACCGCGATGGGCGCGGGCAGATCCGGTTGAGCATCAGGTCCCGTTCCCGCAGCGCCTCGCGGACCAGGCCGAACTCGTACATCTCGAGATACCGAAGGCCACCGTGGAACAGCTTGGACGAGCGCGACGAGGTGCCGGAAGCGAGATCCCGCGCCTCCACCAGCGTTCGGCTGGGCCCAGTCGGGCCGCCCCGGCGACCCGGTCTCCGGTCATCGTTCCCTCCTGCAGCACCCGGACCCGGGGTAGACGGCTGGCTAATGAATCTCTAGAGTCATAAGACATATGATAACTGATGGACCCTCGGCGTGTGTACTCGGTTGCGATGTCGGCACCCAGAGCACCAAGGGCGTGCTGCTCACCGAGTCTGGGGCGGTGGTGGCCGAAGCCACCGCGCCACATCGGGTGCAGTTTCCCGCACCGGGCTGGGCACAGCAGGACCCCGCCGAGTGGGTCGGCGCGGCCGCCGAGGTGATCCGGCAGTTGGTGCGCGCCGCGCCGGGTCCGGTGACCCATGTCGGCGTCTCGGCCCAGGTCGACGGCGTGGTGGCCGTCGACGCGAACCTCGACGCCCTACACCCCGCCCTCATCTGGATGGACCGGCGTGCGGTCGAACAGACCCGGGCGGTGCAGGAGCGCGTCGGTACGCCGGAGGTCTACGCCGTCACCGGACTCAACTGCGATGCCGGCCACTCGGCGCCGAAGATGCGCTGGCTGCTCGATCGGCTGGGCACGACACCCAGGTACCTGCTGCCGCCGGCGGCCAGCGTGACCGGGTGGCTGACCGGCCAGGTCGCGCAGGACCACGCCAACGCGTCGTCGACGATGCTGTACGACGTACGGGCGCGCCGGTGGTCCGCGCGCATGCTGGACGCGTTCGGTATCGACCCCGGTCTGCTGCCGGAGGTCGTCGATGCGACCAGCGACCTCGGGCCGGTCCGGGGGGAGCTGACCGGGCTGCTCGGACTGCGAGGTTGCCGCGTCGTCGCGGGGACCGGGGACGACCACGCCGGGGCGGTCGGCGCGGGAGCGGTCGGTCCGGGTGTGGTGGTGGACATCACCGGGACGGCCGAGCCGATCGGTACCACCGCGGCGATACCGCACTTCGATCCCGAGCGCCTCGTCGAGCCGCATGCCCACGCCGTACCGGGAGTGTCCTTCATCGAGAATGCGGGGTTCGTGTCCGGCGGTTCGGTGCTCTGGCTCGCCGGCGTTCTGGGTACGACGCAGGACGACGTACTTGGCAGAGCCGCCCAGGCGCCGCCGGGCTCGGCGGGCCTGGTGTTCATTCCCGCCCTGTCGGGTTCCATGGCGCCGCGCTGGAACGAGCACGCCCGCGGCGCATTTACCGGAATCACCATGCGGCACGGCGCGCCGGACATCTGCCGAGCCCTGCTGGAGGGTTGTGTCTATGCCGCCCGGGATGTGGTCGACCGGCTCGCGGGGATGGGCCTGCCCGTCGACGAGGTGCGGGTCACCGGCGGCGGTGGCCGCAGCTCGACGTGGATGCAGCTGAAGGCGGATGTGCTCGGCAGGCCACTGCGGGCGGTGCCGGGGGAGGCCAGTGCGGTAGGCGCCGCGTGCCTGGCGGCGGTAGCCGCCGGCTGGTACCGCGACGTCGCGAGTGCGGCCCAGTCCGTCGTCACGCCGAGCTCCCGGTGGTACGAGCCGGATCCGTCCACAAGCGACCAGTACGAGACCGGGTACCGGAGGTATCGCCAGGTGTTCGACGCCCTCGAACCGACCACTGAGCCATCATGAGCGCCGACCTGGCCACGGAGCTCGATGCGGCCCGCCGGCTCGCCGCCGACCGGAACCGGCCGGCGGCGATCGGCCTCGGCTCGGTGCTGGTCGGCTCGTCGGCAGTGGAGTCACTCGCGGCCGTGGTGGCGGATGTCGCGCGGCCGGGCGACATCGTCATCCTCGAGGACGCCACCTGCATGATGCGCGCCGGGCAGGAGGTCAAGCCACTGGTGGCCGGCCTGCTCGGCAAGCTCGGCGCCGTGCGCCGGGTGCTCGTGGGCGGGTCGGGCCACGCGGTCCATGCGGATACCGAGACGATCGGGGCGGCGAGCGCAGCGGCGTCCGGTGCGGGCTGCGTGGTGGCGGTTGGTTCCGGCACCGTCACCGACATCGGCAAGGAGGTGGCCCGAGCACATGGCGTACCGCTCGTGGTCGTACAGACTGCCGCGTCCGTGAACGGGTTCGCCGACGACATGGCCGTCGTACTGCGCGACGGCGTCAAGCGGACCATACCGTCGGTGTGGCCCTCGGCGCTGGTCATCGATACCGCCGTGCTGCAGGATGCACCGCCGGCACTGACGAGGTCCGGGTTCGCCGAGATGCTGTCGATGTTCACCGCACCCGCTGACTGGCGGCTGGCCGCGGCGGTCGGTCAGGACGACCGGTTCGATCCCGGCGTGATAGCGCTGTTCCGGCCGCGGGGGGCGAGCCTGCTGGCCGCGGCGCCACACCTGGGCGCCGGCGACGAGACGGCGGTGCACCTGCTGGCCACGCTCCTGACCGCGTCGGGTCTGGCGATGGGCGTGGCCGGCAACACCGCTCCGTCGTCGGGCATGGAGCATCTCATCAGCCACCTGATCGACATGTCCGCCGGTGCGGACGGCCGCCAGGTCGGGCTGCACGGCGCTCAAGTGGGGGTGGCCAGCGTGGTCGCGGCCTGCGTCTGGCAGCGCCTGCTGGCCGTTCTCGAACCGGACGACCTGCTCCGCGCCGAGCCGCAGCCGGACGAGATGCGACAGCGGATCGATGCTGCTTTCCGGCCGCTGGACCCGAGCGGCCGGACCGCCGACGAATGCTGGTCGGACTACCGGCGCAAGCTTGACCGCTGGACGGCCGGCCGGGAACACCGGGCCGCCCTCGCCGCCGCGTGGGCGGGCGTACGCCGGGAGCTGGCGGAGCTGGTCGGCGACCCGGTGGCGATGGCGAGCGCGTTGGGGGCGGCGGGTGCCGCGGCGTGCTTCACCGAGCTCGATCCGCCGGTAACCACCGCGCGGGTACGCTGGGCCCTGGCCTCCGGCCACCTGATGCGCGACCGGTTCACGGTCGCCGACCTCGCGTTCCTCACCGGGCACTGGACCGACGACGACGTGGCTGCCGTCCTGGACCGGGCGGCCAGCCTGGCGGGCGGATCGTGAGCATCCTCGACGAGTACCAGGGGTACGTGTTCGACCTCGACGGCACCGTGTACCTCGGTGAGGACCTGCTCGCCGGGGCCGAGCACGTGATCAGTACGATCCGGCGGGCCGGGCGGCCACTGCTCTACCTCACCAACAAGCCACTGGAACCGTCGTCGGCGTACGCCGCGAAGCTGACCCAGCTCGGCGTGCCGACGGCGGCCGACGAGGTCGTCTCGTCGCTCGACGCGCTGGTCACCTACCTGTGCGACGTCCACCCCGGCGCGCGGGTGCTGCCGGTCTCCGAACCGCTGCTGGCCAGGACGCTGGCCGACCGGGGCTTCACCGTCGTCTCCGCCGAGGACGCGGTCCGGGCGCAGGTCGTCGCGGTCTCCTTCGACCGCACCTTCGACTACGCCAAGTTGAACGCCGCCTTCCGGGCGGTACGGGCCGGCGCCGTCATCGTGGCCACCAACGCGGACCGGTACTGCCCGACGCCCGACGGTGGCCTGCCCGACTGTGCGGCCATGCTCGCGGCGGTCGAGGCGTGTACCGGCGCCACCGCCGAAGCCGTGGTCGGCAAGCCGTCGGTCCGGATGGCCCGGACGATCCTCGAGCGCCTCGACCTGCCGGCCGAACAGGTGCTGCTGTTCGGCGACCGGATCGAGACGGACATCGCGATGGCGCGCAATGCCGGTATGGGTGCGGTGCTCGTACTGTCCGGCGCGACGACCCGGGCGGCGGCGCTGGCCGCCAGCCCGGCACCGACGTACGTCCTCGACGGCCTGACCGACCTGGTGCCCGGCTAGCAGCGACGAGAACTGAGCGAGGTATTGATGGAGTTCATCTTCATGCTGACGCACGACGACCGTACGGTCGGCGACGCGATGGCGGTCTACCGCCAGCTGTCCGGCACCGACCTGCGGTTCGTGGGCTTCAAGGACGTCGGCGTCACGCCCGACACCGCCCGTGGGCTCACCGAGGCGATGCACGAGGACGGCCGTACGGTCTTTCTCGAGGTCGTCTCGACGTCGCGCGACAGCGAGCTCCGGTCGATCGAGGAGGCGCTGCGGGCCGGTGTCGACTACGTCCTCGGCGGCACCCACGTCGACGACGCCACGGCCCTGTTGACGGGGACGGCCGTACGTTACTGCCCGTTCCCGGGCACCATCGTCGGGCACCCGTCCGAACTGCGTGGGTCCATCGCGGACATCGCGCGCCACAGCGCCGACCTCACCGCTCGCGCGGACGTCGACGGGCTCGACCTCCTCGCGTACCGCCATCGCGGTGTCCCACCGGACGACCTCGCCCGCGCGGTGGTGGAGGCGGCCCGGCGACCGGTGATCGTGGCCGGCAGCATCGACCGGGAGGAGCGGATCACGGCCATGGCGAAGGCCGGCGCGTGGGCCTTCACGATCGGCGGCGCCATCTTCGACGGTCGCCTTCCGGGTGCGCCGTCGGTCGCGGCACAGGTGGACTGGGCCCTCCAGATAGGGCGGCCGTGACGGCGCGGCCGGCCGGGCAGCCGCTGGAGCCCATCGTGGACGACCTGGCCTGGTGCTGGTGGACCAGGCCGCGCGCGACGGTTCTCGACGGCGTCGCCTACTTCGGCGCACTCGACTCGGCGGGTCACATCGTGGCAGCCACCTGGGATCTGGCGAAGCGGTGCGCCCAGAGGAGCATTCTTGCGACCGTGGAGAACGACGACCACAACAACCCCGCGCTGGTGGTTCAGGCCGGCCGGCCGCTGGTCGCTTTCTACTCCCGGCACGACGAGGACGATGCCGTGCGGTACCGCGTCGCCGATGGCGATGGCATCTCCCGCTGGCGGCCGGAACAGGTCCTGCGATTCGGCGGCCGTACGACGTACGCCCAGGTACATGCGCGCGGCGACGAGCTGCACCTGTTCACCCGGGTCGACGACACGGCGTGGAGCTACCGCCGGTCGATGGACTGGGCCGCCACCTGGCCGGAGCCGACCAGGTTCCTCGCGTTCGACACCGACCAGGAACTGTACATGCCGACCGTCATGCTGGCGGACCGCCGTACGCTGCGCGTCGCCGTGTCCGGACACCCCAAGGAGTACCAGCGCAAGCCGCTGCACGACATCTGGGTATGCCTGGTGGACCTGGAGACCGGCGACGTCACGCGACCGTCGGACGGCACCCGGCTCGGGAACCTGCGCAGCGGTGCGGGGATGCCGCTGAACTACGACCGCATGGAGGTCGCGTACCGGGCGCCGGCCGACCGTACGGTCAACCTCTTCGACGTCGGTGACGGCCCGGCGTTCGAGATCGGCTTCGTGTCGAAGGTCAAGGGGGACGCGTCGACGGTCGATGCGCGCTACCACGTCACGGCGCGGTACGAGGGCGGCTGGCGCACCGAGGACCTGGCGCCGGCCGGCTCGACGTTCGGCTATATCCACGCCGGGTTCTACGTCGGTGGCATGGCCTTTCCCGACCGTACCCCGGGCGGGCAGGTCTACCTGACCCGGGAAGCGGACGGACTGTGGTACCTCGAGCGCTGGGCCCGGGACCCGGGAAGGTGGACGCCGCGGCGGCTGCTCGGCCCCAGTACGACCCGGCTCACCCGGCCGTGGGCGGTGGCCAATCCCGCCGGCGGCCTCGAGGTCGTCGTGCTGGGCCTCGAACGTTACGGTGCCGAGTACTTCGACACGCTCTCGCATCTGATCGGCGCGGGTGCCGACGGACCGTACCTGCCGAGCCGCTCGTCGCAGCGCCCGACCGTCCACTGAGGAGTATCTGTGCAGCCGTTGGGGATGGCCATCGTCGGGTGCGGCGGCGCGGCCGTCGACGTGGCTCAGGCCATCGACGCCCTCCCGGGCGTATCCCTGGTCGCCGCCCATGACCGGGACGAGTCCCGGGCCGCGGCCCTGGCCGGTCCGCGCGGCGGCACCAGCTATCCGGTACTCGCCGACCTGCTGTCCGACGAGGCGGTCGACGTGGTCTACGTCGCGCTGCCGCACCACCTGCTCGCATCGACCGCGACGCTCGCCCTCATGGCGGGCAAGCATGCCCTCGTCGAGAAGCCCATGGCGCTGGACGAGCCCGCGATAGCGTCGTTGCGGCAACTGGCGTACGAACGGCAGCTCCGCCTCGGGGTGTTCTTCGAGCTTCGGGAGGCGGGTCCGTTCCGCGCGGCGCGCCGCCTCATCGAGTCCGGCGCGATCGGGGACATCAGCGCGGTGCGGATCCGGACCATCATCGACAAGCCGATGGCGTACTGGCAGTCCGGACCGCGCGGTACGGTGCCGGACGGATGGCGATCGCGCCGGGCCGACGCCGGTGGCGGGGTCGTGCTGATGAACTCCATCCACCAGCTGGACGTGGTCCGGTACCTCACCGGCCTGTCGTTCGTCCGGGCGCTGGCGGAGACGGCCACGCTGACCGCGGCCGTCGAGGTGGAGGACTGCGCGGCCGCGGTGCTGCGACTGTCCAACGGCGCGCTTGTCAGTGTGGTGGCCAGTGCGCACAGTCCCGGCGCCACGCGCGACGAGCGCATCGAGATCGACGGGGCGCACGGGCGGTTGGACCTGCCCGACCCGCACGGCCCGGGGTCGATACGGCTGTTCCTGCGCCGGCCGTGGCGGGAGTTTGCCGCGGGCGAGTGGATACCGGTCGACGCGCCACCGGTGGACTGCCATCTGCAGCTGTTGCGCGGCTTCCTGGACGCCGTGCGTACGGGCACCGCGCCGCCGGCGAGCGCCGCCGACGCCGCCGCCGCACTCGCGACGGTACTGGCGATCTACCGGTCGGCAGGGACCGGCCGTGCGGCGGAGATCGCCGCGCCCGGGCACCGGGCGGACTAGCCCTTCAGTAAGCGTGTCGCTGGGCAGATGCGCCTCACAAGTGATCAAAGGCCTTATCTTGCTGGGTTAGCGCTCGCAACGCATCCGGCAAGAGAAGGCCTTTGTGGTGAAGAAGATAGCTCAAGCGC
>JAEHDK010000223.1 GCA_016880465.1 Micromonosporaceae bacterium | reverse complement strand
TCCGCGCGGATGGTTGGCCACCGCTGTTGAAACGCCTGTTGGGCGTACCACAATGTGTCCGGTGGGTACGACCGGCCACGGGAACTGGTTACCGTCGCCAAAAACGCTTCACCGGCGCGCAGGCGGTAGTAGTGCCGCCAGCGCTCAGGCGACATTCCGGGGCTGGCGTTGAGCTGCTCCGTTATCCCGACTCGCAGCCCGTTCAACTGGTGTGATAGGTCCTCGCCGGTCGGCCAGTGCTGCGCCAACGCGTCGAGCACGGTGCGGACCGCAGGCTCGCTGCGCAGGTCCTGCTCATCGGCGAGCAGGTCGAGCACCCACCGCAGCGCGGCGCGTTGTGTGGGCTCGTCGGCGAGCAGGAACATGGCCGCCAGATCTGGATCCGCCGAGCCGTGCGTGCCCGGCGGGCGCGGGTCGTCCGGGATCGGCGTGCGTATGACCACGGTGGCGTGGGGCCGGTCCAACCAGGCGGGGTCCAGCCGGATGCCGGTGCGCCGCTCGACAAAGGCCAGCTGCGCTGGGTAGCCCAGATCGTGGCGCAGCGGAGCGCGATCCTCGTCGAGGGCCGTGGGCTGCTCGCCGGCGGGCTGGTTGTCGTCGAGGTGCTCCAGTCGCGTCAGTACCAGGCCGAAGGCTGCATAGCACAGGAAACTGCGTGCGTTGGCATCGCTCCACCACGAGCTATGCACCGAGGCGCCATCGGATAACCACCGCAGGGCCTCGTTGCGGACGCCTTCCCAACCCGCTGCCTGACACATGACCACGGCCGGCCCTACCTGGTGCAGGTGCACCGTGCCGTCAGGTGCCTCGAAGTCCCACCCGGCGAGCTCCTCAATGTTGGCCGGGTCCCCGCCGAGCCGCCGTGCGACCTCCGCCACGGTGACCGGCCCGGTCAACGGCTGGACGACCGTCCAGCACCATGGGAAGTCGAGCAGATCCGGCTGCGCGTCGAGCAGCCGCTGGTACCACGCCACGTCCTCGTCAGCCATCGACACCTTCCTTCCACCTGTGATCAGCTGGCCGGAGACCACGTTGCCCGGACGGTGCATAATGCTCGCACATCAAACGACTGCGTCCAGCACCGAGTCGAGATCCAGGGCGTGCGCGGCGGGTGCCGGCGAATACTGTTGCGCCTGGCGGTGAACGAGGACGGTTCATGGGTACGGCGGTGGGCGCGCCGGACGGAGTTGGTGCCGCCCGGCGACGCTGCCGCCGCTGCCGCACTCGCCGTCTTGACGGACCACCGGGCCGGGTCGAGACCCGAGCAGATACGAGGTGGCCACCACAGTGACAAGCGCCTGCTCAGCGCGTCCGGAGGGTACGACCCCTGCCGCAGCTTTCGGGATCGCCAGCTCGACCGCGCCGGCCTTGGTGTCCCACAGTCGCGGCCAGTAGCCATTGCGGGAGTTGACCCGCTCCTGGCTGCGCGCTCTTAGCCGGGGGTCGCTAGCGCTCGTTCGTCTTCGCCCGCCACAGCGCTAGTCCCAGCCAAGCCAGGCCGACTCCCAGCACCACCCCGTGGGCTATCCGAACCGGGGCCGGGGCGAAGAACTGGGGCAGGAAGAGCACATAGCCCACCGCGAAGACGAGGCCGGACCACCGCGGCAGCCGATCGGACCGGGCGACCGTGACCGCGGCCAGCACACCGCTGGCCGCCAGGGTCACCAGGCCGATGCCGAAGAATGTGATGGCGACCGGGTTGTACCGCACATTTTCGGCGAGACCGAGCACATCGACCGACTCACCCGCGGCGGCTTTGGCGGCGACTTCGTGCAGCCCGAAGTCTTCGGCCCCGTAGTACGGCAGGGTCAACCCGGCTCCGACCCAGCCGGTAACCACGGTGGCCAGACCGACCCGCTCGGCCCGGGTCGACCGGACCGCGCCCCACAGGCTCAGCATTCCCAGCCCGACGAGGGTGAAGCCGACCATGGCGAACGCGTGGGACGCGACCCAGGCACCGGACGACATCGCGTCGACTGCACCTTCCACTGTGGACTCGTCTGCCCACGGCCGGAGCGCCGGATAGAGCACGAACATGACCGCCGCGACCAGCAGGCACAGCGCGCCGAGGCGAATCCGCCCACTCGTACTGTTCACCGCAACCTCCCTGTAGGGTTGGGCGGCGCGTCAGGAACGTCCACGGCCGCGCATCGATGTGGTGAACAATTGGATCAGCAACCGGTACGTCTCGTCGAGGTCCTCGGGCAGGCCGAAGCCGCCGGCCGCCTCGATGACACAGAAGCCGTGCACGACCGACCGCAGGGCACCGCGCCGCGTGCATCCGGCTGGGCCCGTCAACCCGTACCGACGCAGCCGGATCTGCGGTTCACCTCGGCCGGGGTCGCGATGGCCACGTTCACCGTGGCCTCCACACCCCGCGTGCGCGACCGGCAAGTACCGGGACGGGGACCCGCTCTTCTTGTCCTGCACCCGGCGGGACCTGGCCGAACACGCCGCCGAGTCCCTCTCGAAGGGCGACCCGGTCATCGTCACGGGCCGGCTGCGGTTGTCGCGGCGGGAGACCGACGACGGCGAGAAGCGCTCCACGTGCGGCGTGGAGGTGGACGAGGTCGGCCCGTCGCTGCGGTTCGCCACGGCGAAGGTGGCCAAACTGTCCCGCACCGGCGGCTATCCGCAGGTGGAAGCGCCGCCGGACGAGGTATGGGCGACCGCCGCCCCGACCCGACTCCCTCCCCACCGCCGCCTGACCGGTACGCCCGACCGCGTCGAGGGCCACCTGGCGTTCGGCTAGCTCAACGTTGATCAGCACTAGCGTTGAACCGCCGCAGTCCTCTCGGGGACCAGCTCGCCAAGCGATCCGAACAGGGGACTTGCCGAACCTCGAGTCTGATCCACATTAGCGTCCGCCGAGCTATGGTTCGGTCCCGCCCACGCTCACAACGAACGAACTGACCCATTTACAGAACTGTCCGTGCTTCGAGAGACTCGTATCGGCGCTTGGTCGAACGCGGCCCGCATGCGGCGCGCGATAGGCCATGAGTTGTGTTATGTCGCGCCCGCACCGCCAACGGGTCATTGCCACAGCCATCCGGGTCGCGATCCCCTCGAGGCCGCGATGGTGAACGGAGGAGCCATGTCACTTCCAGTCTCGGCGTACGTCGCGGGTCGGGTCGCGGTCGAGTTGAACGGTGAGTTCGTCGGGTTCGTGAACTCGGCAAGCGGCGGCGAGGTCTACGCCGAGGTACTCACCCGCATCGACGCCTCCGGTATGACTCGCAAGCGCCCGGGGCCCGCGCGGTTCACGCCGATCGTGATCGAGGCGGGAGCGGACGTGACAAAGTCGATGTACGACTGGGT
>JAEHDK010000222.1 GCA_016880465.1 Micromonosporaceae bacterium | reverse complement strand
CATCGTCCGCGTTCTGGTAGGCGCAAGAGGGGCAGGTCACCGGCACGAGCCGAGTGTATCGATGGGTGCGTTGGCCCTCAATAGTCGCCGATGCCGCCCGGCAGGTGGGTCAACCGGCCGTCCCCGAACATCGCGAAGACGTTGTCGGTGACCCGCTCGACGAGGTACCGGTCATGGCTCGCCACGACAAGGGTGCCCGGCCAGGTGTCGAGCAGGTCCTCCACCGATGCCAGCGTGTCGGTGTCGAGGTCGTTGGTCGGCTCGTCCAGCAGCAGCACGTTCGGCTCAGCGGCCAGCAACCGCAACAGTTGCAGCCGGCGCCGCTCGCCACCGGACAGCTCGCCCACTACCGTCCACAGTCGACCTTCGGAGAACCCGAAGACCTCGGCCAGTTGGGCCGCCGACAGGTCCCGGTCGCCGAGCCACACCCGGCGCGCGACCGCCTCTACCGCTTCGAGCACCCGCTGGTCGTCCGGCAGCTCCGCCAGCTCCTGGGACAGGAACGCGGTGCGGACCGTCACGCCGGTCACGAGTCGCCCCTCATCGGGGGTACGCAGTCCGGCGAGGACCCGCAGCAGAGTGGTCTTCCCCGCGCCGTTGGCTCCGACGATCCCGATCCGGTCGCCCGGCCCGACCAGCCAGTCGACGTCGCTCAGGATCCGCCGACCGCCCAGGGTCACGCCGACGCCCGCCAGCTCGTACACCTGCCGGCCGAGCCGGGCGGTCGCGAGCCGGTGCAGCGACCCGGTGTCCCGCGGCGGCGGCTCGTCTTCGATCAGCGCCTGTGCCGCCTCGATCCGGAAGCGCGGTTTCGACGTACGGGCCGGCGGACCGCGCCGCAGCCAGGCGATCTCCTTGCGCAGCAGGTTCTGCCGGCGCGCCGCGACCGTGGCGGCCACCCGGGAGCGTTCCGCGCGGGCCAGCGTCCAGGCCGCGTACCCGCCCTCGTACCCCTCGACGCCGCCACCGGTCACCTCCCAGATCTGGGTGCAGACGGCGTCGAGGAACCACCGGTCGTGGGTGACCACCACGAGGGCGCCCCGGCGGCCGGCCAGGTGCCTCGCGAGCCAGTTGATCCCGGCGATGTCGAGGTGGTTGGTGGGCTCGTCGAGGACGAGCAGGTCGGTGGCGCGTACCAGGAGCGCGGCGAGCGCCACGCGGCGCCGCTCCCCGCCGGAGAGCGGGCCGACCGGCGCGTCCAGGCCGAGCCCGGGCATGCCGAGTCCGTCCAGGACGGTGCGGACCCCGGCATCGCCGGCCCACTCGTGCTCGGCGGCGAACCCGGACGGCAGCCAGCCGGTCCCGACGACGATGTCACGTACGGTCGCCGCCGGGGGCAGGTCCAGCTGCTGCGGGAGCAGGCCCACCCGTAGGTCGCGCCGGTGGGTGACCCGGCCCTCGTCCGGCTCCTCGGCCTTGGTGAGCAGGCGCAGCAGCGTGGTCTTGCCCGCGCCGTTCAGCCCGACGACGCCCACCCGGTCGGTGTCGTCGAGCCCGATCGAGACCGCGTCGAAGAGCCGGCCCGACGGGTACGCCTTGCCCACCCGGTCCAGGCTGACGATGTTCATCAGGTCACGCGCGCCCCAGCCACCGGGCCGTGCGTGGCGATCGCGCTCCGGCAGGTGTCGGACTGGGCGAGCGCGGCCGCGACCGCGACGGCCGCCGACCCGTCCCGGGTGAGAAACGCGCAGGTAGGCCCGGAACCGGACACGAGCGAGGCGAGTGCTCCCGTCTGCGTACCGATCCGCAGCGTCGCCGCCAGCTCCGGGCGCAGCGAGAGGGT
>JAEHDK010000221.1 GCA_016880465.1 Micromonosporaceae bacterium | reverse complement strand
GCGCGACCGCGGGGCTGCACGTCCGGCTGTCCGGTCCGGAGCCGCACGCCCCCGATCCGGCGGTCCTGCGCCGGGCGACGGAGATCGCGGCCGGCACCGGCGGTACGGTCGACGTGCTGCGCGACCCGGCCGCGGCGGTGGCCGGCGCCGATGTCGTCGCGACCGACGCGTGGACCTCGATGGACCAGGAGGGCGACGGGTACGACCGGGTGACGCCGTTCCGCCCGTACCAGCTGAACGCCGCCCTGCTGGCCCGCGCCGACCCGGCCGCGGTCGTCCTGCACTGCCTGCCGGCGCACCGGGGGCTGGAGATCACCGACGAGGTCCTCGACGGACCGGCGAGCGCGGTGCTCGACCAGGCGGCGAACCGGTTGCCCGCGCAGCAGGCGCTGCTCGCGTGGTTGGTGGCGGCATGACGCGGCGCGGCCCGGAGGTGGCGCGGTGACCGGCCCGGCGACCCGCACCGCCCGGCACGCACGGATCGTCTCGCTGATCCGGGAACGGCCGGTGCGCTCGCAGACCGAGCTGGCCGAGCTGCTAAGCGCGGCCGGTATCCAGGTCACCCAGGCCACCCTCTCGCGGGACCTGGAGGAGCTGGGTGCGGTGAAGCTGCGCGGTACGGACGGCGGGCCGGCCGCCTACGTCGTCCCCGAGGAGGGCCGCCCGCCGCTGCGCCCGGCCGAGCAGGCACCGGCCCGACTCGTCCGGCTCCTCCGCGAGCTGCTGACCGGTACCGACTTCAGCGGCAACCTCGTCGTGCTGCGTACGCCGCCCGGGGCCGCGCAGTTCCTGGCGAGTGCGCTCGACCGCTCCGGCCTGCCCGAGGTGGTGGGCACGATCGCGGGCGACGACACGATCATCGTGGTGGCCCGCGAGACGGTGGGCGGCGCCGCGTTGGCCGACAAGCTGTCCGCCTGGGCGGACACGTCCGAGGGGAATCCGAGCACATGACCGAGCCGACAGCGAGTGAGCATCGCAGGGCGGCCACGCCCGAGGAGCGGAGCGAGCGCGGAGGCGAGGCGGCATGACCGAGCGAGTCGTCCTTGCTTACTCGGGCGGGCTGGACACGTCCGTCGCGATCCCGTACCTCACCGAGCGGACCGGCGCCGAGGTCGTCGCCGTGGCGGTCGACGTGGGGCAGGGCGGGGAGGACCTCGGCCTGATCCGCGAACGCGCGTTGGCCTGCGGCGCCGCGGTGGCCGAGGTCGTCGACGCGCGGGAGGAGTTCGCCCGGGACTTCTGCCTGCCGGCGCTGCGCGCCAACGCGCTGTACATGGACCGCTATCCGCTGGTCTCCGCGCTGTCCCGACCGTTGATCGTCAAGCACCTCGTGGCGGCGGCCCGTAAGCACGGCGGGACGATCGTCTCGCACGGCTGCACCGGCAAAGGCAACGACCAGGTCCGGTTCGAGGTCGGCATCGGTGCGCTCGCGCCCGAGCTCACCGTGGTCGCGCCGGCCCGGGACTACGCCTGGACCAGGGACAAGGCGATCGCGTACGCCGAGGAGGCCGGTCTGCCGATCGACGTGTCGCACCGGTCGCCGTACTCCATCGACCAGAACCTGTGGGGTCGGGCGGTCGAGACCGGGTTCCTGGAGGACATCTGGACCGCGCCGATCGAGGGCGTCTACGCGTACACCGCCGATCCGGCCAGGCCGCGGCAGCCGGACGAGGTCGTGATCACCTTCGAGGCCGGCGTACCGGTCGCGGTGGACGGGGCCCGGCTCGGCCCGTACCAGGTGATCATGGAACTGAACCGGCGCGCGGGCGCGGCCGGCGTCGGCCGGCTCGACCTCGTCGAGGACCGGCTGGTCGGGATCAAGAGCCGCGAGGTGTACGAGGCACCCGGCGCGATCGCCTTGATCACGGCCCACCAGGAGCTGGAGAACGTGACGGTCGAGCGCGACCTCGCCCGGTTCAAGCGGGGCGTGGACCAGCGCTGGGCCGAGCTCGTGTACGACGGCCTCTGGTTCTCGCCGCTGAAGGGCGCGCTCGACGCGTTCATCGACGACGCGCAGCGGTTCGTGACCGGCGAGGTGCGACTCGTGCTGCACGGCGGTCGGGCCGTGGTGACCGGCCGGCGCTCGGATGCGTCGCTGTACGACTTCGGCCTGGCCACGTACGACACCGGGGACATCTTCGACCAGTCGCTGGCCCGCGGCTTCGTCGAGCTCTGGGGCCTGCCGAGCCGGCTGGCCGCCGCCCGCGACCGCAGGTTCTCCTAAGGTAGGAGGGTGGGCGAGCAGAGCTTGGCGGACACCGGTGCGGTGCGGCTGTGGGGTGGCCGGTTCGCCGGCGGGCCCGCGGAGGCCCTCGCGCGGCTCTCGGTCAGCGTGCAGTTCGACTGGCGGCTCGCCCCGTACGATCTTGCCGCCTCCCGGGTGCACGCCCGGGTGCTGTCCCGCGCGGGACTGCTGACCGCCGAGGAGTTGGGCCGGCTGCTCGCGGCGCTCGACGACCTACAGGCGGCGTGCGCGGCCGGGGACTTCCGGCCGACCGTGGACGACGAGGACGTGCACACGGCGCTCGAACGCGGGCTGCTGGAACGGCTCGGCACGCTCGGCGGCAAGCTGCGCGCCGGCCGGTCCCGCAACGACCAGGTCGCCACCGATCTGCGGTTGTACCTGCGGGATCACGCCCGCGGCGTCGCGGCGCGGCTGGTCGAGCTGGGCGACGCGCTGGTGGAGCAGGCGGCGCGGCACGTCGACACGCCGGCGCCCGGGTTGACCCACCTGCAGCCGGCCCAGCCGATCACCTTCGGGCACCAGCTGCTCGCGCACGTACAGGCGCTGCTGCGCGATCTCGACCGGCTGCGCGACTGGGACGCGCGGGCGGCGGTGAGCCCGCTCGGCGCGGGTGCGCTCGCCGGCTCGGCGCTACCGCTCGACCCGGCACAGGTCGCCCGCGAGCTGGGCTTCACCGCGGCCGCCGCGAACTCGATCGACGCCGTGTCCGACCGGGACTTCGCCGCCGAGTTCCTCTTCGTCGCGGCGCTGACCGGCGTACACCTGTCGCGCCTCGGGGAAGAGGTCGTGCTGTGGACCACGGCCGGGTTCGGCTGGGTCGAGCTGGACGACGCGTTCACCACCGGGTCGTCGATCATGCCGCAGAAGAAGAACCCGGACATCGCCGAGCTGGCCCGCGGCAAGTCCGGCCGGCTCATCGCCGCGCTGGTCGGCGTACTGACCATGCTCAAAGGGCTGCCCCTGGCGTACGACCGCGACCTGCAGGAGGACAAGGAGCCGGTGTTCGACGCGGTCGACACGCTGGAGCTCGTCCTGCCGGCGCTGGCCGGGATGATCTCGACGATGACGGTACGGGTCGACCGGCTCGCCGCCGCCGCGCCGGCCGGCTACACGCTCGCGACCGAGGTCGCGGACTGGCTCGTCCGGCGCGGCGTACCGTTCCGCGAGGCACACGAGTCGACCGGCCGGCTGGTGGCCCTGTGCGCCGCCCGCGACTGCGCGCTCGACGAGGTGTCCGACGCCGACCTCGCCTCCGTGTCTGGGCACTTCACCCCCGACGTGCGGGCGGTGCTCTCGGTCCGCGGCGCGCTCGCCGCACGCCGTACCCCGGGGTCGACCGGGCCCGGTCCGGTGGCCGACCAGCTGGAGGCGGCCGGTGCCCGGCTCGCGTCCTGGCGGGACTGGGCGGCGCAGCGGGTGGTACCGCGCTGGTGAGTCCGGTCTGGGACGGGTTGTGGCGGGCCGAGGTGGTGGACACCGCCCGCGGTCTGCTCGGCGCCGAGCTGACCTCCGGCGGGGTCACCGTCCGGCTCACCGAGGTCGAGGCGTACCAGGGCATGGGGGTGGACCCCGCCTCGCACGCGTACCGCGGCCGCACCCCGCGCAACGCGGTGATGTTCGGCCCACCCGGCCACGCGTACGTCTACTTCGTGTTCGGCATGCACTGGTGCCTGAACATCGTCTGCGGTGAGCCGGGCTCGGCCTCCGCGGTCCTCGTACGGGCCGGCGAGGTGACCCAGGGCGTCGAGATCGCGCGGGCGCGCCGCGGTGGCGTAGTCCCCGATCGCGACCTGGCTCGCGGGCCGGCCCGGCTCGCCACGGCCCTCGGCGTCGACGGTGCGGTGAGCGGTACGTCGCTCGTCGACGGGCAGGGCCCGGTCATCTTGGTGCCCCCGCCGTACCCGGCGGACCCGTGGCACATCATGGCCGGCCCGCGCGTCGGTGTCACCGCGGCCGCGGATCTGCCGTGGCGGTTCTGGCTGCACGGCGAGCCTTCGGTCAGCTCCTACCGCCGGCACATACCGCGCCGCCGTCGCGCCCGGTAGCGGCTACGAGATCGCCGGCGACGTGCCCTGTCTCGTCTTCGCCAGCCAGTCGCGGACGATGTCGCCGGCCGAGGAGGACAGGGTCCCCGCCGAGACGGCCGCCGACAACACGTCGTCAACCGTGGTCAGCACGGACAGCTCGATGTCAGCGCTCTCGAGGTTGCGCGCCGAGCTCTCGGTGCCGTAGCTCACGATCGCGACACAGTGGTGCACCGCGAGGCCGTGGTTGCGGACGTTGTTCGCGGCGGTCACGATGCTGCTCGCCGAGAAGACCAGGTCCTCCACCAACAGCGCTCGGGTACCGACCGGCGGGGCGCCTTCGACGCTGCGCTCCTGGCCCCACTTCTTGGCTTCCGACCGGACGTACATCAGCGGCACCGAGAGGGCGTCGGCCAGCCACGCGGCCCACGGAACGCCGGCCGTCGCCATGCCGACCACGGTGTCGAAGGGTGCGCTGGCAGTCACGATCGCGCGTAGCGCGGACACGATCTCCCGACGTTCGCCGACGTAGCCGAGCAGCCTGCGGTTGTCCAGGTAGATCGGGCTGTCCGCGCCGGACGTGAAACGGAAGAACGGATCCGTCCGGAAGTCGACGACATTGCGTTCCACCAATATCTCGGCAACCCGCCGACGAATGTCGGGCGGCGTCTTATTGATCATTGCTCACTCTCTGCGGTTCGATAGTTGCTGCTGGCGTACGGCCTGGCCGCCCCTGGCCGGCGCGCCCGGACCCGAAGCACCATAGCGGAGCGATCAGGTCGGCTCAGGATAACCGGCCGTGGCTGCGGTCACAGCGCGATGAGCCCGGCCGGCGCCGGGGTGAACCCGCAGGCGTCGAGGTAGAACCCGCGCAGGTGCTCCTCGAAGTCGACGTGCAGCCACTCGCCGGCCGATCGTACGCATCGCGGCCGTGGCGCCCGGCCCGCGTTACGCCTCGGCGTCCAGCGCGACGGCGATGACGTCGGCGGCGAGTGGGCCCTGCTGCTCCGGGGTAGGCCGGAACGTAACATAGGCCACCTGCCCGTCGATCATCAGCCGGTCGGGCGCGGCCCTCCGCAGCTCGTCGGGCAGCTTGGCTCGCCACCGCACCGTCCCTTGTGGATCCAGGCCGTAGCTGCCGGTCTCGTCGACCGCCACCAGGGATCGACCATTGTCGAACATTCCGATCCGGGCGCCGCGGACGTCTCGCTGCCACAGCGGCTCGCCCGTGGCGATCGCGTACGCCGTCAGCTCACTGCCGGCGACCACGACCACGTCGCCGAGGAGCTCGATCGCCGTCACCGGCTTCTCCGCGGCCAGGTGCCAGGCGATCACGCCGTCGGCAAGGCGCAGGACCCGCACCTCCTGGTAGTACCGCAGGACGATGTGGTCGGTGCCGATGCGGCCCTCGGAGCGCTGCCACGCCTCATTCCCGCCGCGCCCCGGCCCACCGTCGCCAGGCAACTGGGGGGCGATGCCGAAGGTGACCGACCATTTCTGGGTACCGGTGGCGGCCCCGTAAAGGGTCACCCGCATCTGCGCTGCGGTGGTCTCCTGCACGACGAGCCAGGTCTCGTTGGCCACCTGCGGGCCGTTGGAGCTCATCCGGCGCTCGTCGCGCGGCACGGACCGCTTCGCACGCCAGAGCCGCCGGCCACCGCGGTCGATCGCGACGATGGCCGTACCCAGGTCGAAGAAGGCGCGGTCGGCGGCGACGGTCGCGCTGCCGACATGGACGGCGGTCCGGTCGGTCGCCGCTTCGACTTCGCCGGCGGTCAGGTCGACCTCGACGCGCTGCTCGAGACTGGCCGCGTCGAGCAGCCGGAGTTCCCGCGGGTCGGTGACGAGCACCGCGTCGCCCCACGGCCAGAGCGCCACCGGCGTCGATGGCACCGGAGCGGACTGCCTTCGGCCGTCGAGGGCATCCCTCGCGACGACTCCGGACGCGTCCGCCACGATGATGCGCCGGCCGCCGGCGACGATGATGCGTTCGCCGGGCGGCGGGTCGGCCGGCATCTCCCCGGCCGCGCCAGGGCCGCCCCGGCCACCTGGGCCGTTCGGCCCTGGGCCATTCGGACCGTTCGGACCGTCCGTGGCACCCGGTCCACGACCGCCGACCGGACCGCCGTTGAACGCGGCGCCAGACTGGGCGAGCCACAACACGTCGCCGGGCCGGCGCGGTCTGGCCGGCCAGCCGAAGAGGCGGGCGGCCGCGCCGCCGCCCACCGCGAGGACGCCGACGACTCCGCCGACGGCGAGGACACGCCGGCGGCTCAGCCGGGTACGCAGCGGCGGCGGCACCGCGAGGTTCGGTGGGACGGCCGTTGCGCTGCGGTGCCAGCCGGGTCCGGGCGGCTGGATGCCGGCCGCCACCAGGATCTGCGCCAGCTCCGCCGCGGTCGGCCGGTCCTGCGGCCGGTGGCTGATACACCGCACGATCAGCGGCCGCAGTTCCGGGGGTACGGCGGCCAGATCGAACTGGCCCGCGACGATCTGCATGACCTGCGCGTACACGGTGTCGTCGGTGACCAGACCGCGGCCGGTCGCGGCGAACACGAGCGTCGCGCCGAGCGAGAAGACGTCGGCCGCCGGCCCGGCCTCGTCGCCGTGGATGCGCTCCGGCGCCATGTACGACGGCGTACCGACGACGAGGCTCGTGGTCATCCGGATCGCATCCGGGGCCAATGCGACGCCGAAGTCGATGATGTGTGGCCCGGTGTCGTCGAGCAGCACGTTGCTCGGCTTGAGATCGCGGTGGACGAGGCCGGCGCGGTGTATCGACGCCAGCGCCTCGGCCAGCCCGGCGGCCAGCGTGAGGACGGCGCCGGACGACAGGGGCCCCGCGTCGCTGACCCACTGTTCCAGGCTCGGTCCGTCGATGAAGGTGGTCGCCAGCCACGGTTCCCGGGCGTCGGTGTCCGCGTCGACGACCGGCGCCGTGTAGAGCGGGTTCACCCGGCGTACCGCGGCCACCTCCCGCGCGAACCGCTCGCGGAACACCGGGTCGTCGGCCAGCTCGAACCGGACGACCTTGATGGCGAGCCGCCGCCCGGTACGGGACTGTCCCAAGTAGACACGGCCCATGCCACCGCCGCCCAGGACGCCGAGCAGCCGGTAGGACCCGATGTGGCTCGGATCCGCGGGGGTGAGGGGTTTCATGCCAGCCCTAACGGTTCGCTGCGAAACTATTCGCATCCTATCCAGGTACGCAGCGGGACAATTATCGGTTCACCGACATGATCGAATACAATTCACGTTGCGCCGGCCGGTACGGTCGGGCACCAGCACTGCCTATTCGGTGGGCCATTCATGTACGGGTGTATTGCTGTGCATCAGCGGGATGTATCGCTCCAGCACCCCGCGCAGTGCGCTCGGCCGGTCGACGTGCCCGCGGTTCTCCACCCCGCGCAGGGTCTCGACCTGCCAGGCGGCGCCGTTGCGCCCGGCGAGGCAGCGGCCCTCGATCACCCCCAGCAGCCGGTCGCGCTCGGCGGCCCCGACCCCCCACTGGGCGAGGCCCTCGTGCGCCAGCGGCAGCAGCCGGCGCAGCACCAGCTCGGTCGTCGGCAGGTAGCCGAGTCCGGGCCAGTAGAGCTGGGCGCCGATGCCGTGCTGCGCACCGGTGTGGAAGTTCTCCTCGGCGGCGCTGAAGGACATCTGCGACCAGATCGGCCGCTCGGCCTCCGCGAGCATCTTCACGACGCCGAAGTAGAACGCGCCGTTGGCCAGCGTGTCGACGACGGTGGGGCCGGCCGGCAGGACCCGGTTCTCCACGCGCAGGTGCGGCATACCGGCGACGACGTCGTAGACCGGCCGGTTCCACCGGTAGATCGTGCCGTTGTGCAGCCGTAGCTCGCCCAGGTTCGGCGTCTCGCCGCGCGCCAACGCCTCCTCGGGCTCCTCGTCGGTACAGATCGGCAGCAGCGCCGGGAAGTACCGCACGTTCTCCTCGAACAGGTCGAACACCGAGGTGATCCACCGCTCGCCGAACCAGACCCGCGGGCGTACCCCCTGCGTCTTGATCTCCTCTGATCTGGTGTCCGTGGCCTGCTCGAACAGCGGGATGCGGGTCTCCCGCCAGAGCTCGCGGCCGAACAAGAACGGCGAGTTCGCGCCGAGTGCCACCTGGATCCCGGCGACCGCCTGGGCCGCGTTCCAGACCTGCGGGAACTGTTCGGGACTGACCTGCAGGTGGAACTGGGTACTCGTGCAGGCCGCCTCGGGTGCCACGGTGTCCGCGGTCGCGGCGAGCCGCTCGACGCCGTCGATGCGGATGTAGAGGTCCTCGCCCCGGGCTGCGAAGATCTGCTCGTTGAGCAGGGCGTACCGCGGGTTGTCGGACAGCGAGCCCAGGGTCAGGTGCTCCAGCCGCAGGGTCGGCAGAATGCCGATCATCACCATGTGTGCGCCGGCCGTCTGCGCCTGCACCTCGGCGGCGTTGAGGCTCGCCCGCACGTCGAGCTCGAAATCGGTCAGCCCGCCGCGCGCAAGCTGCCGCGGCGCCACGTTGATTTCGATGTTGAACTGACCCAACTCGGTCTGGAACGCCGGGTTGGCGATCGCGGCCAGCACCTGCGCATTGCGCATCGCCGGGTCGGTGTGCGCGTCGACCAGGTTCAACTCGATCTCCAGTCCGGTCATCGGCTTCTCGAAGTCGAACCGCGACTCGCGCAGCATGGCGGCGAAGACATCCAGCGAGCGGCGAACTTTTTCCCGGTAGCGCGCCCGGTCCTCGCGGCTGAACACCTGCCGGTCGACCTCTTCGCCCATCGCTGTCACCCGCTCTCGGCGCCGTCGTGCTTCCTATCTTGGCCCCACCACCGCGCCGGGAGAACCCATCGGGTGCGAGCCGCCGCGGGATGAGGGACAATCGCGGCGTGACGGACGTACTCGAAGATCTGCAGTGGCGCGGGCTGATCGCGCTGTCGACCGACCTCGATGCGCTGCGTGCGCAGCTCGCGACCGGGCCGGTCACCTACTACTGCGGCTTCGACCCGACCGCGCCCAGCCTGCACTTCGGCAACCTGATGCAGATCCTCACGGCCCGCCGGCTCCAGCTCGCGGGAAACCGCCCGCTCGCGCTGGTGGGCGGCGCGACCGGGCTGATCGGAGATCCGAACACGACCGGCGAGCGCACGCTCAACCCGCGCGAGACGGTGGCGCACTGGGTCGAGCTGATCCGGGCGCAGATCGAGCCGTACCTGGACTTCGAGGGCGAGTACGCCGCCCGCATGGTGAACAACCTCGACTGGACCGCGGACGTCACCGCGATCGACTTCCTGCGCGACATCGGCAAGCACTTCCGGGTCAACAAGATGCTCGCGAAGGAGGCGGTCAGCGCCCGGCTGCAGTCCGAACAGGGCATCAGCTACACCGAGTTCAGCTACCAGATCCTGCAGGGCCTGGACTACCTGGAACTGTTCCGGCGGTACGGCTGCCGGCTGCAGACGGGCGGCAGCGACCAGTGGGGAAACCTCACCGCGGGCACCGATCTGATCCGGCGGGTCACCGGCGAGTCGGTGCACCTGCTGGCCACTCCGCTGATCACCGACGCGGCCGGCGAGAAGATCGGCAAGTCGGCCGGCGGCGGCGGCCTGTGGCTCGATCCGGCGATGACCAGCCCTTACGCGTGGTACCAGTACTTCGTCAACGTCGAGGACAAGCTCGTGCCACCGCTGTTGCGGATGTTCACGTTCCTGTCGCACGAGGAGATCGAGACGCTGGAGAAGGAGGTGGCGGAGCGCCCCGCGGCCCGGGTCGCCCACCGCCGGCTCGCCCAGGAGATCACCCGTACGGTGCACGGCGCGGAGGAGACCCGCCAGGTCGTCGCCGCGAGCCAGGCACTGTTCGGCCGCGGCTCCCTGACGGATCTCAGCGCCACCACGCTGCGGGCCGCGCTGGCCGAGGCCGGGCTCGTGCGGGTACCGCGTCCGCTGCCGAGCGCCGCCGTCCTGTTCAAGGAGGCCGGGCTCGTCGCGGGGCTCGGTGAGGCCAGGCGCACCGTGGCCGAGGGTGGCGCGTACCTCAACAACGAGCGGGTAGTCGATGCGGACGCACCGGTGCCCGCCGACGCCCTGCTGCACGGCCGGTTCCTCGTGTTGCGCCGGGGGAAGCGGACGATTGCCGGGGTGGACGTGGACTGAGGGGTCCGGTGGACTCCCCCGGGGTGGCGGCCGGTCGCCGCCTGGCCGGGGTGTGACGTAGGACAAGCCGCTGCGCCTTGCCGCCCGGGTCCCGGGCCGCGTACGGTTTATCTATTAGGCACCCCCCGGGTGGTGCGACCTCACGGTCCGGTCCTCGTTCGAGGCCGACTTGTCGTCGCGGAACCGACCGGGTAAGGTTGCCGAGCGGCAGGGCACCGGGCAAGAGTTCGGCGGCGCAACAGCCAGCGGAACCGGCCGGCCTGCCAGCCACATCGGTACGTGCCAGGCGGTGACGTCGCGTCACGTACTGCTGCGGACGCACCCCGAGCGGTTGCCCTTGGTTGGGTGGTTGTTTGGTGTGTGGTTGTTTTTTGAGAACTCAACAGGGTGCTTGTAAGCCAGTGCCGATTTTGGTTCCCGTTTTTGGGGATTGTTTTTGGTGGCGCCT
>JAEHDK010000220.1 GCA_016880465.1 Micromonosporaceae bacterium | reverse complement strand
TCCCGATCAGCCCCGCCTTCACGTTGAGCCGGGTGATGCCGATCGCGTGGTCGTGGTAGAAGAGCTGGGTACCCGGCTGTTCGTTGGGCATCTCGTAGACGTTGCTCACGAAGCTCGCCCCGCGGTGGCCGAACTGCGTGAACCACTCCTCGGCCGTGCCGTCGAACTGCGGCTTGACGACCAGGCCGTGCGTGTGGGTGACCACCGGCACCGGGAACTGCGCCCGGTCGTAGCCGGGTGGGAACGGCAGGAACGGTGCCTCGGGCTTCTCCATGGCAGTGGGGTTCGCCCACATCAGTACCGGGTCCACCGCGAAGATGTGCGGCCGCGAGATCCGGTCGGTCCACTGCACCCGGGCCGGGATACCCCGGGTGTTCTCGAAGATCGGTCCGGGCGACGATGCGACGAACTCGGTGGAGCTGGAGCCGGGGATCCGGCACCGACCGCCGAACGCCCACATCGTGGTCCGCGGGAAGCCCGGGGGCAGCACCTGGGTACGGATCACGTTCTGCGACATGTCGTACTCGTGCCGGATGACCCGTCCAGTCGAGTCCCGGATCACTGCAGGCGCGAGCACCCGGGGTAGGGGCAGCTGGTGCACGTACTTCGGGATCGTCAACGGGTCGAGCGGCTCCTGGACGGCCTGGACCGCGGAGAGTGCCGAGCCGCTGCCGGCCAGCACCGATGCGGGCAGCACGGCGGCCGCGCCCGCGACCGAGCCGGCCTTGATGATCTGGCGTCGGGATAGTTTCACGAGTCGCCTCCCTCTCGAGTCGTTCCTCCGGGCCCAGCTCGCTGCTGACGGTGTGGGGCACAGTCACGAGCGCCCGCCATCGCCCATAGATCGACAATCATGGTTTGAGGCTGTCACGGCGGCGCGGCGACGGACCAGAAACGAAGACCCCCCGTGGGACGGGTTCCCCCCCGGGGGACCCAGGAGTTTCCGTCACGGGTCGAGATCGAGCATCCCCAGCCGGTACGCCAGGGCGACCGCCTCGGCCCGGTTACGCGCACCCAGCTTGCGCAGGAGGTGGCCCTGGGCGTTCTCCACGGTCTTCGCCGTGACGCCCAGGGCGTGCGCGGTCTGCCGGATCGTGTTGCCGAGCGCGAGCAGGCTGAGGATCTCGCGCTCGCGGCGGGTGAGCAGCGGCGCCGCGGGGGAGTCGGCGCCGATCCGGCCGGTCATCCAGCCGTGCAGGTGCTCCAGCTGCGCGGAATCCACGACGAGGTGCCCCCGCACGACCAGGAAGAGCACCGCGGCCAGGTCCGCGGCGACGCCATCGATGTGCACGACTGCGCGGGCGCCGCGCTGCAGCCCCTCCACCAACGTGGCGGCGTCGGGCTGCTTCGACAGCACGACGAGCGGGTACGCGCCGGGGATGGCCGGCGCGAGCCAGTCATCGTGGGCCGGGTCGACGAGCACCGTGACGACCGGGCCGCGCTGCCACCGGACGCAGTGGTCCCGGTGCGGGTCCGCCGCGGCGCCGGGGCGCACGACCGGTAGCCCGGCGGCGATCAGCGCCAGCATCGCGGTGTTAACGCCCGCGCCGTCCGCCCCGTGGACCACCGCCAGGGGCGCCCGGCCGTCCTGGACCTCGGGGGGTTGGACGGATGGCTGGCCGATCATGCCCAGCGAGACCGCGCGCGAGACCGCGTGGCTGGAGCTGGTAACGCCCAGCTTCGCGTAGAGCCGCCGTTTGTGGTTCTCCACCGTGTGCGGGCTGATCTGCAGCACGTCCGCCATGTCCCGCGCGCCGTGCCCGGCGCTGAGCAGCGACGCGACCCGCAGGTCGTAGTCGGTCAGGGCGAGGCCGTCGGGCGGGCGGCGCCGAGCCGGGCGGGCCGACTCCCGTACCATGCGGAGCACCGCGTCCAGGCCCCGGGAGGACGGCACGAGCCGGGTGATGCCACCGGCCGCGGCCACCTCCAGCGCCTGCGGCGACGTCTCGGCGTAGGTGACGACCAGCGCGGTGTCCGGCACGACCGAGCGCACGCGCCGCAGGACGTCCACCTTGCGCACCGTCAGCTCGACGGTGTCGACCAGCGCCGCGTCCGGCCGGCGCAGCGTGCACAGCTCGGCGAGCGCGTCGACGCTCGCTACCTGTCCCACGATCGAGAAGTCCGGCCGGACCGAGAGGCAGCCGCAGATCGCCTCCCGCACCAGCCGCCGGCGCGACTTGACGACGAGCCGGATCGCCCGTCGTATCGTCGCGCTGCTCGCCGCGGTGGTCCGTGCCGACTGCATCTGCGGCGATCCGTCGTTGACGATGACGCCGTCGATGCCGAGCAGGCTTCCCGTGATGGCCGCGAGAACCGCTGCCGGCGCCTTCCAACGGCGCGTGAGGCTACCCATCCGGTCTCCATCCGAGTTCAGCCGTGGGCGCGCTGAGCGGTGAGCGGTGATGGGAGGCCGCCGATATATGGGTCGACGATAGATAGAAAACTGCAATTGCGTAAGCTACGAAATTCCCCTAGGGGACGTCGCAGTGGCTTGAAGAATTCCAGATGAGCCTGACCGCCGCGGTGCGTCGGCGCCGTCGGAACCTCGGCAGCGGCTGGAGGGCGCGTAACCGGTGGCGAAGCCGCGGAGTCGAGCCGGCACACCTGTCCCGGCAGCTGGCGGTGCTGCGGCGGATGAACCTCGTGGTCTCCCGGCGGACCACCGGAGTAGTGATCCGAGGAGGTACGCCATGCGCCGTACCGTCACAACGGCTCGACCGCCCGGCGTCGGCGCGATGCAGGCGGTCGCCGTGATGAGCCGGCCGGCCTCGCGATCCGCGCCACGGCGCCGCTGGCCGACGCGCTGACCGCGCTGCGGGCCGTTGGAAACAAGCACCGGCCACGCACCCTGGCCGGCCATGGCAGACTTGGACGACAACGAAGCTCCGGTACGGAGAAGTCTGTAGAAGGACATCCCGTACTACCGGAGCCTTGTTGTCTGTCCACACTAGACACACTGAAGGTTAGCCAGCCGTGATCTCACCGCGGACCCATCACCGGGCCGATCTTGAAACGACCGTGGGCGAAGACGGCCTTCAACTCGGGCATCCGATCGGCCTGGTATATCGCCATCTCCAGCGCGGCTCCGGTGAAGCCGCGGCCGTTTCAAGATCGGGTTAGCCCGAGGATGGTGAACGGGCGGTGCATGCGGCGGGTGGCCCATCGGGTGGCTTCGGTGATTCTGGCGATGAGTTGGCGTAGCGAGGTGAACGTGCCGCAAGCGACATCCCCGTACGAAAATGGCCGTCCTCAAACGCCGCCACCTCCCCGGTTGGCGACCGACCCGAGGACGGGGCGACGTTGTTCCAGCCGCAAACAGTGACGGTCAGCCGTCTTGAGATGTATCCCGCCGTGGAGTCAGCCCTGCACCCGCGCCCCGTCTCTCCTGGTCAGAAGCTAGATCGACTTGCCGTTGGGGGGCACACTTGAACTCTAGACGGAGGCGCCAACCTGCTCCCCCGGACTCGGCTGGCTCGAGCCGACCGATCGCGGCAACCACGCTCTTGTACCGATCGGTGCGCGTTGGCCGGCGCTGCTCAGCCGGAATCGACTATGCCGACGAGGACCAGCTTGACGCGGTCCCATGATCCGCCGCATGACGTTCGTCGGCGCAGCGCGCACGTCGCGGTCTGGGCTCAGACGGTCATCGCAACGCCTCGGCGAGTGCCTCTGATGGTGTCTGGTGGCCCAGTGTTTGTCGAGGTCGGTCGTTGAGTCCTGCGGCTATCGCGTCGAGCTGGTCTTGGGTGAGGGTCTGCATGTTGGTTGTTCGGGGTGGGTATTGGCGCAAGCCGCCGGTGCTGTCGTGTCGATTTCGGATCTTCTCCGGAGCGCCGCGTCCACCGCGTTCAGGGTGAGGGCATCGGTGGCGAGGTTGGTGGGTGAGCAGATCGGGGCTGTTGTGGTTTAAGCCCTGTTCGATGTCGACCTCGATCTGCTGGATGGCACATAATCGGATGGCGGCGGTGGTGCCGGGAAGCCCGCCGTGCGCAAGTCGGGACCCTCGTCGACGGGCTCGGGCTTGGCGGTTTTGTTCTGTCCCGATGCGATGAGCCAGTTCTGACCCTGGCGGTGCCAGACGTAGGTCGGCCGACCGAGTTGCCGGGGTGCCAGGGGGGCGCCCTCCGTGGTGAGGTACTACTGGTTCACATTCGTTAGGGCTACGTCCGAAGTGATGAACCGGATGTGCGCGACCTCGTAGCGCACGGACTGACCGGTCATGGCGCCTGGGAGCACTGTGCGGGTGAAGGCGGCTATGGCCTGCCGGCCGACAAGCCGCCGCCCTCCGCCTGTGATCCACACCGCGTCGGCATCGAAGAGGCTGAGGAATCCGTCAACATCCTCGGTCCGCTGAGTGGGTGGGTTCAAGCGATCAGCGCAACGAACTTGGCGAGCCGGGGCCAATGATGTCAGGTTGCTAGTGTTCCGTGATTCTGTTTCCGTTATCTTATTGATGTATTTCGGTGCTCTGTTGGGCCAGGTTTCCGTGTGACCATGTCGGGGTGATGTTGACGGACGAGCAGGTTGCCGAGCTTCGGGCGGTGACCACGAGTCGGGACGTGTCGGGTGCGGTGGCGAATCGGGCGCGGATCGTGTTGTGGACGGCCGAGGGCCGGCGGCGTAAGGAGATCGGCGAACTTGCCGGGGTGTCGCTGCCCACTGTGGACCGCTGGCTCGACCGCTACGCCCAACATGGTTTGACCGGCCTGGAGGAGCACAAGCGTGGCGCCGGGCGGGAGCAGATGCCGGCGCACATACCCGCCAGGATCCTGGCGCTGACCCGCACGACGCCGCCGGTGGAGACGGGGCTGTCGCACTGGTCGAGCCGGGAGATGGCTGCCTTCATCACCCGCACCGAGAAGGTGTCGGTGTCCTGGCACTACGTGGCCAAGCTGTGGCGTGAGAACAAGCTGCTGCCGCACCGGCAGGGCACGTTCAAGATCTCCCGGGATCCGCGGTTCGCGGACAAGGTGTTCGACGTGGTCGGCCTGTACCTCGACCCGCCCGCGGGTGCGGTCGTGCTGTCGCTGGATGAGAAGACCCAGGTCCAGGCCCTGGACCGCACCCAGCCGCTGCTGCCCATCGACTTCGGCGTCACCGAGCAACGCACCCACGACTACAAGCGGCACGGCACCACCAACCTGTTCGCCGCGCTCGACGTGGCCACCGGCGCTGTCATGGCCGACTGCTACCCGCAGCGCACCGGGGCGGAGTTCCTCACCTTCCTCCGCAAGGCCGTCAAACCCCACAGGGGTAAAGAGATCCACGTCGTGCTGGACAATCTGTCCACTCACGACACTCCCGAAGTCCGGCAGTGGCTTGAGGCCAACCCGAACATCACGTTCCACTTCACCCCGGTCGGGTCGAGCTGGATGAACCAAATCGAAATCTGGTTCGGCATCATCACCAGGCAGGCCATCCGCCGAGGCACGTTCGTCTCGGTCAACCACCTCATCCAACGCATCCGCGCCTACGTCGAACACTGGAACGCCAACGCCGAACCGTTCGTCTGGACCGCCACGGCCGAGGACATCCTGACCAAAGTCCGCCTCGTCCAGACCAACGTCAAGAAGCTTGTCCAAAACAACTCCAAGTAATGCAAACAGGGTCACGCGACACTAGGCGTATCCCGCTGTGACCCTGTCATCGAGGCTGCTAAAGACCGGAATCGGGGGTCGTTGATGGTGGGCCGCCGCTACCGTCCGATGGTGGGGCCGTTGGTGGTGGGCCGCCGCCCGGTGGTGG
>JAEHDK010000219.1 GCA_016880465.1 Micromonosporaceae bacterium | reverse complement strand
GGCCGCCGAGGCCGCGGTGCTCGCCGCGTGCGACGGCCGCCCGGCCGCGGAGGTGGCCGCGCTCCTGTCGGCCGATCCGCATGCCGGGCTCCGTAAGGAAGCCGACGTCCACCTCGTCCTGGACCGCCTGGTGGCCAACGGCACCGTGCAGCGGGGCATCGCGCCGCCGCTGCACCTGTTCGCCGAGGACTCGCTTCGCGCGGGGATCGCGGCGATACCGGACGATGCCGCGCGGGCGACCGCCGAGGCGGGTCTGGCCCGGCTCTGTGCGGCCCGGGACGTGGTGGCGGCCGCGGCCGGGGACGCCGGCGCACTGGGACCGGCCCTGGACCAGCTGGACGCCGAGTTCGTGGCGGTCACCGGGCAGCCGGCCCAGCGGCGGGCGGGTCAGACGTACGCCGGGCGCGCGTTGTGTTACGAGGAGACCACCCGGGATCTCGACGTCGTCGTGGGCACCGCGGTCCTGGAGTCGATCGCCGCGCCGCTGGAGATCCTGTTGCTGGCGGCACGCTGGCTGACGGGCGCGATCGCGGACGCGTACGAGTCGGCGCTCGCGGACCTGTTCGCCGACTTCGGTACCCCGACGGTTCCGCTGGGAGAGCTGTGGTACCTCGCCCAGGGCCCGCTGTTCGGGACCGGGCAGCGCCCGGTCGACTCGGTGGCCGCGGACTTCGCCCGGCGCTGGTCCGACCTGTTCGGGCTCGGCGAGCTTCCGGCCGGTACCCACGAGGTCCGGTTGTCCGCCGCGGACCTCGCGCCCGCCGCGGCGCGGGTGTTCGGTGCGGAGCGGCCCGGCTGGGCGGCCGGCCGCCTGCACAGCCCCGACCTGCACCTGTGCGCGCGCGACGTCGATGCGATACTGGCGGGCGACTTCACCGTCGTGCTGGGGGAGATGCACTCGGCGTGGGCGACGTTCGACTGCGGGGTCTTCCTGTGGCCACGCCCCGATGCCGGCGCCCTGCGCGACGCGCTACGCGCCGACCTCGGCCCGGGCCGGATCCTGCCCCTGTTCCCGCCGGACTGGCCGCGCCAGTCGGGCCGGCTCTCCCACTTCCTCACCAACTCCACGGACCGGTACCTCGCGTTCACGGCCGCGCCGGGTGCCGACCCCGCCCGGACACTGGCGATCAGCGCCTTGACCGTCATGGATGACGGCAGCCTCGTCGCCCGGGCGCCGGACGGCCGCAGGTGGCCGCTGATCGAGATGTTCGCCGGCCTCGTGGCAATGCACGCGGCGGAGGGCTTCAAGCTGGTCGCCGGCGCTTCGCACACACCGCGCCTGCGCGTCGACCGACTCGTCGTCGCGCGGGAGACGTGGCGGACCACCGTCGGCGCCACCCCGCTGCCGACCACACTCGGGTACCCCGAGCGGTACCTCGCCGCGCGGCGGTGGCGCCGCGGGCTGGGGCTGCCGGAGCGCGCGTTCGTCCGGATCGGCACCGAGATCAAGCCGTGCTACCTCGACTTCACGAGCCCGACCTACGTCGCGGCGCTCTGCACGATCGCGCGCCGCGCGTACCAGACCGCCGGACCCGACGTCCCGCTCTCGATCAGCGAGATGGTGCCCACGCCGGACCAGGCGTGGGTGCCGGACGCCGCCGGCCGGCGGTACTTCTCCGAGCTGCGCCTCCAGCTCGTGGACCCGATGACCGCAGGAGGTCGACGATGATCGATCCGGAAACGCCGGAGGAGTACCGCGTCGAACCGGTCGCGCTGGTGGGCCTGTCCTGCCGGGTGCCGGGGGCCTGCGATGCGGCGCAGTTCTGGTCGAACCTTGCGGCGGGCGTCGAGTCCGTGCAGTTCTTCACGCTCGAGGAGCAGCGCAAGTTCGGGGTCTCCGAGGAGTTGCTGGACGATCCGGCGTTCGTCCCGGCCGCACTCGTCCTGGAGGACATCGAGTCCTTCGACGCGCCGTTCTTCGGCATGACGGCGCGCGAGGCTCAGATCGCCGACCCGCAGCACCGGCTCTTCCTCGAGCTGGCGAACGTCGCACTGGAGGACGCGGGGTACGACCCGGCGCGGTACCCGGGCGCCGTGGCGGTGTACGGCGGCGCCGGAGCCAACGACTACCAGTGGATGCACGTCATGCGGAACCGGCGCATCCTGAGTTCGAGTGGTCTCTCGGTGTCCGCCGGCAACAGCCCGGACTACCTGGCCACCTTCGCGTCCTACAAGCTGAACTTGCGCGGGCCCAGCTTCAGCCTGTTCACCGCGTGCTCGACCTCGCTCGTCGCGATGCACCTGGCGTGCGAGGCACTCCGCAACGGCGAGTGCGACATGGCACTGGCCGGAGGCGTCTGCATCGAGTTTCCGCACCGGCACGGCTACGTGTACTACGACGGCGGCATCACCGCTCCGGACGGGCACTGCCGCCCGTTCGACGCCCGGGCGGCGGGCACGATGTGGGGCAGCGGCGGCGGGATGGTAGTGCTCAAGCGGCTCGCCGACGCGATCGCCGACGGCGACCACATCCGTGCGCTTGTGCTCGGCAACGCGGTCAACAACGACGGCTCGGCGAAGGTCGCCTTCTCCGCGCCCAGCGCGGAAGGGCAGGCCGACGTCGTCGCGCAGGCGCTCGGTCTGGCCGGCGTACCACCCCGGACCGTCAGCTACGTCGAGGCGCACGGTACCGGTACCGCCCTTGGCGACCCGATCGAGGTGTCCGCGTTGAGCCGGGCCTACGGCGCCGGTACCGACGACCGCAACTGGTGTGCCCTCGGCTCGGTCAAGTCGAACATCGGACACCTGTCGCAGGGTGCCGGTGTGGTCGGCGTCATCAAGACGGTGCTGGCGATGGAGCACGGGCTGATTCCGGCCAGCCTGAACTACGAGATCCCCAACCCGGCGATCGACTTCGACGGCAGCCCGTTCTACGTCAACGCCACACTGTCCACATGGGATACTGATGGGCCCCGCCGGGCCGGGGTCAGCTCGTTCGGCATCGGCGGTACCAACGCCCACGTGATCCTCGAGGAGCCGCCCCGCCCCGC
>JAEHDK010000218.1 GCA_016880465.1 Micromonosporaceae bacterium | reverse complement strand
CCCGTCCACTGTCGTACTGGGCAATGCGCCGGGTGGTGCAGCGGGCCAATGCCCGGTTGGGCACGAACTGGACGCTGCACGACATGCGGCACACCGCGGCGACGCGGATGGTTAACGATCCCGGGTTGACGCTGCCGGAGGTGCAGACCGTCCTGCGACACAAGCACCTGGCGACCACGCAGCGCTACCTCGGGGTCAACGTCGAGGAGATGTTCGACAAGCTACAGAGCCATTTCCAACGCCCGCGCACCGAAGCGGGGCGGCTGGCTGCCGGCTATGACCCGGCCGACGTGGCGGCGGTGTTCGGTGACTGAGGCTCCGACAACCGGTCGGGTTCGCCGCTCGGCTCCCGGGGCGGCGGTGGCGGAGTTGGTGGAGGGCAGCAAGTACGGCCGTGGCAGCATCGTGCCGGCCGCACCAACACCGGTGGTGCCGCCGGCGCCGCACGGTGATCTGTCCGCCGCGACGATCGAGGAGGTCGTCGGGCTGGTCGGTCTGGCGTGGCCGGGCACGGTCAAGACAGTCAGTGAACGCCGCCGGGCGGTCCGGACGCTGTTGACCTACCTGGGGACGCTGCCCGGCCGGACGTGGCAGCAGCGGTGGGACTCCAGTCCGTACGTCAGCGGGTCGTTGCCCTTTCGCGGCCTGGCCAACGATCCCATGGCTCGGGTCGGGTTGGGGTTCAAGCTGGTGGCCTGCCTTCGGGTGGTGCGGCCGAGCCTTACAGGGTTGCGGGCGGTCACCATGGTCGGCTATTCGGCGGCGTTCCGCCTCGCGCAGGCCGACCCGGACCTCGACGTGCTGCTGGCCGACATCGACGCTCTGGCGGCGCCGCGGACGTTCAGGGCGGCGGCCGCGTTCGACGTGTGCTGTGCGTTGACGCTGTACGGCATCCGGTTCGCCGAGCTGACCCCGGCCGCGGTGCTGCATTACGCGTGGCAGTGCCGCCGCTCCACAGTGGCGACCGTTCGCCATGTCCGCATCCACCGCCGACCGCGACCGGTTCCGTGCCGAGCTTCAACGCCGCCTGCCACCGGCCTACCACGACCTGGCCGACACCGACCTGCAACTGTTCGCCATCGTGCGGCACGCGCCCGTCATCCAATGGCACCAACCGGCCGCCGAAACCTATGCATCCACACCGGCAGATCCAGGAGCAGCCGACCAATGACCGGCATCGAGATACCGCTGGAAGGCGGCAACATGAGCAGCGGCGTCGTCCGCGTCGGTGACACCGTGCGCCGCCCGGCCGGGGCCTGGACACCAGCCGTGCACGCTCTGCTAAACCACCTCGACGCCGTCGGCTTTCACGGCGCACCGCGTCCGCTCGGCCTCGACGAGCAGGGCCGCGAGGTTCTCACCTTCATCTCCGGCACCGTCGCCTGGCCCGATCAGTTCCACCTGCTGCACGGCGACGATCAGCTGCGCCACGTCGCCCGCCTCATCCGTGAGTTCCACGACGCCGTCGCCGAGTTCACCCCACCACCCGACGCGCAGTGGCAGACCCTTATCCCGGCCGACGGGGACGAGATCATCGCGCATCACGACCTGGCCCCGTGGAACCTCATCATCAACGACACCCAGTGGGCATTCATCGACTGGGACGTGGTCGCACCCGGCACCCGGCTCTGGGACCTCGCCTACGCCATCCACGGCTTCATACCACTGACCGCCAACCCCACCTACCAACGCGACGACGCCGGCCACCGGCTACGCCTCATCGCGGACACCTACGACCTCACCGACCAGCAACGCCTGGACATCCTGCCACTGCTTGCTCGACGCACCCGAAGCATGCATGCCTTCCTCGCCGAACAGGCAGCCCAAGGCGCCCAGCCGTGGACTCGACTATGGCAGGAAGGCCACGGCGACGTCTGGCAAGCCGACGCCGACTACATCAGCCAACGCGAGCACGAATGGCACCAAGCACTCCTCGGATAACAAGCCACATTGATTGAGACAACGCAGGGCATCCGGACCCGCCGAGCCATCTTCAATGAGACTCGTCCGCCCCCCGTCTCACCGAACTTTGTTCGAACACCAGGTCAATGACCCGTCAGATGACAACTTCTTTAAGACAGGACAGCAGTTGACCTCATGCAACATCACGCATACTCCTGTTCCAGGATGGCCAGGTCACGGCTGGCGAACTGCACGTGCGCCCACTCGTCATTGACGATGACTTGCAGGCACTCAACCGCCGTACGTTCGGCGGGCGGCGGGCAGCCGATCGCGGTGTTCGGCCCCCGCACCCGGTCCAGCTCCTCCTGCGTGACCTCCGCTAGATACGCGCGCAGATCGGCGATCCGCGCGGCGCGCACGGCGAGGATTTCGCCGAGGGTGGGCGCGGCCGACTCGTCGATGCCGAACTCGGCGCCGTTGGTGGTGAACGATGCGGGTATGCCGATCGGATGGAACGGGTTCGGGCGAAGGGCCGTCGCGTGGCCATACCAGGCGTCCACGACGAAGATCGTGTGGCGCAGGGTTGGGCGAGTGACCATTCGTCGTTCACTGATCTGTGGACGGCTTCCTGCGGCAGCGCGCTCGCGCGTCGGACCGTCGCGTGCCACAGCTCCTCGATGACATCCACCGCGTCGCGCGCCGTCTCGGGCGTGGTCGGCCGCAGTCGCAGCCGTTCGGGGTGCAGGCGATCCAGCTCGGCTTCGACCAACGGCATGATCTCCACGCCATTAATGCGTAGCCCGTCGATCGCCCCGTCGATGTCGGCGTTGTACAGCAGCACGCCATGCATCCGGGCGCCGGTGAGATCCACCTCGCGGAAGGTTGCGCTGGCCATTGACAGGTCGATGAACTCCGCACCCGTGTAGTCGGGCTGCTGCACGAATCGCGTCACCGGTACATTGTAGGGGCCCGGTACGACAAGACCACCAAGTCAAGATCCGAGCATCACACGCGGCTAGCGTGCCACAACCGCGCCTTCTCCCGCCTCACCAAATCGGGGGCCTGGACTCGCCTACCAAACAAGATCATCAAGAAAGGGACAGATCGGTGAGAAGAATCCGCCGACAAATCGATGAGAACGCCTGAACTAACGCGGCTCCCCGAACTTGGGCGGGCTGGAGGTGTCCGCGGATGCGTCGGGTCGTGGCGCAGCGTACGCGTAGTTGTTGGTTGGCCGGGTTGGTGAAGCCGAAGGCGTTGCGGGCGACGAGTTTGACGATGCGGTTGATGCCTTCGCTGGCGGCGTTGGTTATCTGGGTGTGTAGGAATGGTTCAATGTGCGGCCACCACTGTTCGATGG
>JAEHDK010000217.1 GCA_016880465.1 Micromonosporaceae bacterium | reverse complement strand
TCGTTGGTGATGGGCTCGTCGTCATGGGCCCCGTGGAGGTGTTCCCAGACGGATGGCATGTGCTCGTTGATGTGGGGGCGCCAGGCGTGCTGGTAGTAGTCGATGATGTCGAGGGCGGCGGGCAGGAGCCGGGCCTGCTGGACGTCCCGGACGAGAGCGGCAAAGTGCTCCGGCTTCTCGAAGCGGGCGAATCCGTGCTCTCCTGTGCCGCCATGGCCACATATGACTGAGCCATGGAAGCCAGGGCTAAGGACGAGATCACCATCCTCGTCGACGGTCCATTGGGGCTGTGTGCCGTCGGCGGCGGGGTCGGGTGCGGGGCCGGAGTCAGCCATCACCAGCCGAACCCTTCGATCCCACGGCCTTCGGGCCACTCCACAGCCCGCGGCTTGACGTCGATGTCGACGAGCAGACAGCCGCGCCGCACCATCTCGCGGGTGAGGCAGGTGGGCGCGGTGGTCAGCACCCGGATCCTGCGCCGGTCGGCCGGATCCATGAACACGAGCTCGACCGCGGTCTTCATGTGGAGGCATCGGTGGTCGTGTTCGGCGGCCTCGAGCGCGTCGACGAGGCTGTAGTAGGCGTCCGCCGGGGGGGTCGGCTGGTCCTTCGGCACCTTGCCGGATGCCGCTTTCCGCTGCTCCATCGGCCTGTCCTCCGCGAGGTGGTGGGGTAGGTGACCGACGGTACGCCGACACACAGACTGTGTCAAGAGATGGGTCGAACCTTCACCCAACTGCAGTCCAGAGCGTGTCCGTTACCTGCTCACATCTCGCTCAACCTGTGTCCAGCACTCTCCGACACTTGTCACAGAGTTGTGTTCTAGACCTGTGTCTCGGGCCGTGTCACAATCATCAGGACCAAGACCTAGGCCCCAGACCGCCGTCAGGAGCTCAGCCATGCCCAAACTGGTGACACCGCCCACCGAGTTCGCACGCCGAATGCAGGAGGCCCGCCAGCGCGCGGGTATGCGGTTGGACGAAGCGTCCGTGGAGGCCCGCCGGGTCATCGGCGGCGAGTACGGACCCAGCCGGGAGACGATCCGGCGCTACGAAGCCGGGCTCATCTCCGAGGACCGCGCCGATCCGCTGATCGTGATCGCCCTCGCCGAGGTCTACGGGGTGTCGGTCGGCCAGCTGTCCTGGGTGATCGCCCGCCAGTCGCAGACGATATCGAAGGTCCTGAGCCGGCATCTGCGGCGTGAGGGAATCACCGAACTGAAGGAAGAGACCGAGGCTGAAGAGGCTGAGGTCGAAGCGGCCGGCGGAAGAAAGGCCAGGACCAGGACATAGGCTGTGTCTCAGACTGTGTCAGAGATATGACACACGATGAGCGAACTCCTGGCAGAGTCCAGGATGGGCAGATCAGGGCAGGTTTCAGGGTCGAAATGCGTGGGTTAAATAGAGAACATCCTGGTCACAGCTTTAGACACAGAACCGAGAGTTGATTTCGCACACTACGGGACATAGGTTGAGACACAGAGTTGGCTACCCCGGCTACCAGGAGGACCGATGCCGAGACCGCGAGTGAACTACCCATCCGTCTACGAGCTCCTCGCCGAGTTCGGGAGATTCCAGCGCCGCCGTGACATCTCGGTAGGCACGATCCGCAAGCGGCGGGCGAAGATCGCGCTGATCGCCGCCCACTGCGCGCCCCGCCATGTGCTGGCCGCCTCGACGGAGGACCTCGAGCGGTGGCTGGACTCGCTGCCGATCACCGCCCGATCCCGGGCGACGTACGTGACGGAGGTCCGGGCGTTCTACACGTGGGCGTCGATCGAAGCCGGCTACATCAAGGTCGACCCGGCCCGGCGGCTGACCCGCCCCCGGCAGCGCCGGTCGCTGCCCCGCCCGATCGGCGACGGCGCCCTGTCCGACGCCCTCGCCGCCGCGGTGTCGGACCCGCGGATGCTGGCGATCCTGTCGCTGATGGCGTACGAGGGGCTGCGCTGCATGGAGGTGTCGGGCCTGCGCGGCGAAGACGTCGACCGATCCGCGATGACTCTGCGGGTCGAACTGGGCAAGGGTGGCAAGACGAGGGTCGTGCCGCTGCACCCGGAGTCGCTCGACGCGCTGGTCGGCTACCGGCTGCCGGACCGGGGCCCGGTGTTCGTCGCCCGGTCCCCGCACCGGCACCAGCGCTCCGGCGGCCGCCCGCTGCTCCCCTCCACGATCTCCAACATGGTGTCCGTGGCGCTGCCGGGCGGCTACACGGCCCACCAGCTCCGCCACTGGTTCGGCACCATGTTCTACCGGGCGTCGGGTGGCGACCTGCTGTTGACCCAGCAGATGATGGGCCACGCTGGGCCGGACACGACCGCGGGGTACGCGGAGGCGGACGTGTCGAAGGCGGCGCCGGTAGTGGATGGCCTGCGGATCAGGCCGAGATCGGCGGATGGCTGGCACGCGCCCCATCCCGGACCGGAAGCCGCCGCCGGGTAGAGTGCGGCCCGCGTACGGGACACGGCACCGCCCCCGGGGTGACCGGGGGCGGTGCCGCGTCTGGGTGGACGATTCGATTCTACGGCAGCCCCCGGCCCCGCCCCGCCATCCGCCGTTGACGCATCACGAGCCGGTTGGCCCGCTTCCACTTCCGGACCCGCGCCCGATCCCGTCTGGCCCCCTCGCACAGGTACGGGTGGTCGTCGCAGTGCCGGTACGCCAACGCCTCCTCGTGGTGGGTGGCGACGGCGTGGCAGCCGGGATGGTCGCACCGGCCGGCCTGGCGGTCTATGAGGCTGGTCAGCGCGCCGAGGACGTCGGGCGAGTGCATGTCACTGCCCCTCTCGCCCCTCGCGTAGCTGGTCGATGAGCCGGGCGGCGTCGAGCGCCTCTTTCGCCCACCGGGGTCGCATCGCTTCGACGGCGGCGCTGAACCGGGCGACGTCCCCGCCGGCGTCTCTCACCAGCGCGACAGCGTCGGCCTGGCTGATCCGCAGATGCCGGGCCAGGATGGCGAAGTCCGGCAGCGGCTTGCCGTCGCTGGTGTCCTTGTAGCGGCCGAGGCCGGCCCAGTAGACGGCGTTCGCGACGGCGTGCATCGGCACCCCCTCGTTGTCGGCGAGGTGCAAGGCGATGACGGGGACCAGCTCGGGGAAGTACCGGGCGATGTCCTCGTGGTTCGACCCGCCGCCCTGGACGTAGTTCGGGCTGTCCGGCTTGCAGCGGGTGTTGACGATCTCGGAAGTGACCGAGAAGTAGGGGGCGGGGTTGTAGCCCACCTGATGCAGGCCGGCGGTGACGATGATGCGCCGTCGCGGGCCCCAGCCGGCGGATTCCGGCAGGTCGGTGGCGGCACGGTAGTAGCCGTGCGGCCATTGGTTGTCAGCGAGACTGCTTGTCATTGCGTGTCCTCCGGTTGTGCTGAGGGTAGCGGCCTGGCTCGTCAGCGTGGGGCGGCCTGCGTCGATCACGACTCCGATGCTGCGCATCTTCGCCGCTCAACGCTCCCACGGACCGGGGCGTGTCCAGAAGTGGACACGCACTCGGTTTCGCCTAGTCGTTGTCATCGCAGCGGGGGCAGAGGGCTTCGTCATCGTCCCGGCCGCCGTCGAACAGGTTGAACGACTCGCCGCACGTCTCGCACCAGCGCTCGCCATCGTCCTCCTCGATCAGCTCGACGGTCCCGACGGTGTTCCCGTTGAGGTCGAGCACCGTCGACGGCATGGAACCGTCGGTGATCCGGTTACCGAGCTGGCGCAGGATGCGGCCGAGCTCGCCCGGCTCGTTGCCGTCCGCGAACGCGGCGTTGTCGGTGTCGATGGTCAGTACGAATCTGCTCATGGTGTGGTGTCCTCTCTCTCGGCCCGCGTGACACGGGCCTGCGATCTGTCGTACCGCCGGGCCGCGTACATGTCCCCGCCGCGCACCTTCTCGCGCATCCGGTGGACGTGGCCGGAGGGG
>JAEHDK010000216.1 GCA_016880465.1 Micromonosporaceae bacterium | reverse complement strand
TGTCCGCTGTTGTACCGGTTCCGGGCCATCGACCGGCTGCCTGAGCGACCCACCGCCGACCAGGCCCGCGGCACGCTCGTCCACGCCGTGTTGGAGCGGCTGTTCGACCTGCCCGCCGGGCAGCGCACACCGCAGGCGGCGGAGGACCTCGTCGCGCCGCAGTGGGAGCGCCTGCTCGCCGAGCATCCGGACCTGACCGCGCTCTTCGAGCCCGGTTCCCCCGATGCCGCGCCGAGCGGCGCCGCACCGCTTGAGGCGGCACCGGCCGGCCTGGCTGACTTCCTCGCCTCGGCGGGTGAGCTGCTCGGCGGCTACTTCACCGTCGAGGACCCGCGCCGGCTCGAACCGGCCGACCGTGAGTGCCTGGTCGAGGCCGTGGTGGATGACCAGCTCGTGATCCGGGGCTACGTCGATCGCCTGGACATCTCCCCGGCGGGCGAGCTGCGGGTCGTCGACTACAAGACGGGTGGCGCCCCGCGCGAGGCGTTCGAGGCACGTGCGCTGTTCCAGCTGAAGTTCTACGCGTTGGTGCTGTGGCGCACTCGCGGCGTCGTCCCGCGCGTGCTGCGCCTGCTCTACCTGCGCGACACGGAGGCGTGCGACTACACGCCCGACGACCAGGAGCTGGTCCGGTTCGAACGCAACCTGCTCGCCCTGTGGCGGGCGATCGAAACGGCCACCGCACGGCGGGACTTCCGCCCGAAGCCGAGCCGGCTGTGCGGCTGGTGTGCCCACCAGCGGCTATGCCCGGCGTTCGGCGGCACCCCGCCGCCGTACCCGGAGCGGGTCGAGGCCGGCATCGACGGTGGCACCGGGCCGGCCGACGACGACCAGTTGACATGACCGTCCTGCGGCCGGCCGGGTCCAGGCCCCGCCGGCCGACGGCGCGATGGGCCGGCTCTAGCGGCCTACCGGCCGCGAGGCCGGGCGACCGGATACCGTCGCGGGCATGGCGGGGGTGACGCGGGCGCCGGGCGCGATCGGCGGCTGGCTGCGGGAACACCCCGCCGCGGTCGACGCGTTGGAGATACCCGACACCGGCCGGGGAGCTCTGCCGAAGTCCGTCCGGCTCGGCCACGGGCTGCTCGGCATGCGGGACCGGCCCGACGACACCCGGCGGCCGGACCCGGCCCAGCCGAGTCAGCCGGTACGACGCAGGGAGGTGGCGTGACCGCCCCGGGTCCCGGCATCGGCGCGGACCCCGCTCGACCAATCCGTGTCCTGCTGGCCGACGACCAGCCGTTGCTGCGTAGCGGTTTCCGCATGGTGCTCGGCGCCGAGGACGATCTCGACATCGTCGGCGAAGCCGGGGACGGCGCCGAGGCCGTGGACCTCGCCCGGCGGTTGTTGCCGGATGTGGTGCTCATGGACATCCGCATGCCACGGCTCGACGGCGTCGCCGCGACGAAGTCCATTGTGGACGCTCGGCTGCCGGTGCGGGTACTGATCCTGACGACGTTCGATCTCGACGAGTACGTGGTCGGCGCGCTCCGGGCCGGTGCGAGCGGGTTCCTGGCCAAGGACGTACCGGCGGAGGATCTGGTCACCGCGATCCGTACGGTCGCCGCCGGGGAGGCGGTCGTCGCCCCGCGCATCCTCAAGCGGCTGCTGAACCGGTTCGCCGAGGCGCTGCCCGACCCGAGCGCCGCCGCGCTGCCGGCGCTCGACGTGCTGACCGAACGCGAGCGGGAGGTGCTCGTCCACGTCGCGCGCGGGCTGTCGAACGCCGAGATCGCCCAGGCCCTGTCGGTGAGCGAGACCACAGTCAAGACCCACATCGGTCGCCTGCTCACCAAGCTCGGCCTCCGCGACCGGGTCCAGGCGGTCGTGCTCGCGTACGAGACCGGTCTGGTCCGCCCCGGCGGGTGACTTGCCGCCCAATCGGCAACGGGTCCCCGCGCCCTGGGAAACAATTGGCTCTCAGGGTCAACCCTGAGGCCGGTCCGGGTGTCTCCCCCACGCAGAAACCCGTGACGGGGTACGACCTGGGACGGACGGTTTTCCCACCGGCATCTTCGACCATGGAGTCTGCCGGTCGGGCGACGCCCGGCCGGTCCAGACTTCGGGAGGGGACGTCCATGGGGACGATGCCGGAAGGCATGACGGCCGCGGCCCGCGCGGTCGACGTGTGGAAGGTGTACGGCACGGGCGAGGCGCAGGTGGTCGCCCTGCGCGGGGTCAACGTCGAACTGGAGCGTGGCCGGTTCACCGCGATCATGGGACCGTCCGGCTCCGGCAAGTCGACGCTCATGCACTGCCTGGCCGGCCTCGACGCGGTGACCCGCGGCGAGGTGTACATCGGCGAGACCCGGCTCGCGGGCCTCGGCGACGCCCGCCTGACCCAGCTGCGGCGCGAGCAGGTCGGCTTCATCTTCCAGCAGTTCAACCTGCTGCCGACCCTGAGCGCCGAGGAGAACATCGCGCTGCCGATGGCGATCGCGGGTCGCAAGCCGAACCGGGAGTGGCTCGACGCGGTGATCGACACGCTGGGGCTGCGGGACCGGCTGCGGCACCGGCCGAGCCAGCTCTCCGGCGGCCAGCAGCAGCGGGTCGCCTGCGCCCGGGCGCTCGTGTCCCGGCCGGACGTCGTGTTCGCCGACGAGCCGACCGGGAACCTGGACTCCCGCTCCGGAGCCGAGGTGCTGGCCTTCCTGCGTAACTCGGCCCGGGAGTACGGCCAGACCATTGTCCTGGTGACCCACGACCCGAATGCCGCCTCGTACGCCGACCGGGTCGTGTTCCTGGCCGACGGACACGTCGTGGCGGAGCTTCGGGACCCCACGGCGGAGACCGTGCTCGACACGATGAAGCGGCTCGACGCAATGGTCCTCGGCTGATGCTCCGGGCGACGTTCAGCAGCATGCTGCAGCGCAAGCTGCGCCTGACCCTGTCCGGCCTTGCGGTCGTGCTCGGGGTCATGTTCGTGGCCGGGGCGTTCGTCCTCACCGATACGCTCGGCCGCTCGTTCGACGGGCTGTTCACGACGGTGTACTCCAAGACCGACGTCGAGGTGACCGCCAAGTCCAAGATTGCAGCCTCGGAGGCGAGCCACGACGAGGTACCCACCCCGCTGCCGGCGAGCGCGGTACAGACGGTGGACGACGTACCGGGGGTGGCCGTCGCGCACGGCATCGCGATGGCCGACGGCGCGCGGGTCATCGGTGCCGACGGCAAGATCGTCAACTCGGCCGGGCCGCCCCGGTTCGGTACGAACTGGCTGGGTGACCAGCCCCTGCGCGACGGCCACGGCCCCCAAGCCGACAACCAGGTCGCGATGAACGCGGCGCTGGCCGAGACGGCCGGGCTCAAGGTCGGCGACTCGGTGGGCATCCTCACCCTGCAGCCCAAGCGGATGTTCACGCTCGTGGGCATCTTCGGGTACGACGGCGGTAAGGATTCCCTCGGCGGCGCACAGGTGGTCGCGTTCACCGAACCCGTGGCCCAGGAGCTGATGCTGGGCGAGCGGAGCGTCTACTCCAGCATCGACGTTCGGGCAGACGACGGTGTGTCGGCCGACACGTTGAAGGGCCGCATCGCCAGCAAGCTCGGCGACGGTTACGTGGTGAAGACCGGGGCCGAGGCCGCGGCCGAGCGGAGCGCCGGCCCGAAGGAATTCCTCAGTTTCTTCAACAAGATCCTGCTCGGGTTCGCCGGCGTCGCGTTGTTCGTCGGCATCTTCCTGATCGTGAACACCTTCTCGATCATCGTGGCGCAGCGGACGCGGGAGCTTGCGTTGTTGCGCGCCGTCGGGGCGAGCCGCCGACAGATGGTCGGCTCGGTACTGCTGGAGGCGCTGGTGATCGGCGCCCTGGCGTCGCTGGTCGGCCTCGGTGCCGGCATCGGCGTCGGCGCGCTGCTGGCCGCCGTCTTCAGTCAGGTGGGCGGCGGCGACCTCGCACTGGCCGGCATCGGGGTACCGCTGTCCGCCGTCATCGGATCACTGGCGGTCGGCATCCTCGTGACGCTCATCGCGGCCGCGATACCCGCACTGCGGGCCGCCCGCATCCCGCCCGTCGCGGCGCTGACCGAGGCCGCGACGCCGGACCGGCCGTTGACCCGCGTCACGGTCGCGGGCGGGGCCGTGTTCGCGGCCGGCGCGATGCTGCTCGGCATCGGTCTCACCGGGGTGGGCGATGCGACGCTGTGGACGATCCTGGGCGGGGTACTCATCTCGTTCATCGGCGTGGCCCTGCTGACGCCGGTGATCGCCCGGCCGGTCGTGGGCGCGGTGGGCCGGTTGTTCGCCTGGTCCGTACCGGGCAAGCTCGGCCGGCTCAACTCCGGCCGCAACCCGCGGCGGACCGCGATCACGGCCGCCGCCCTGATGGTCGGCATCGCGCTGATCACCGGGATCACCACGGTGCTGAGCTCGACGACCGCGTCGCTGACGAAGCTCGTCAACGAGCAGGTCCAGGCGGATCTGATCATTTCAGGCGAGCAGAGCGGACCCCGGCCGCCGACCTTCGATCCGGCGGTACTCGATCGCGCCGCGGCCCTGCCCGGGGTCGACGCGGTCGCGGGCGCGTCGTTCGACCAGGCGCTGGTCGACGGCAAGCGGCAGAGCGTGGCCGGGGTCAACGACCTGGCCGCCGTCAAGCGGATCGCGTCGCTGCGCGCCACCGCCGGCACCGTCGACGAGCTCAGCGCCGGCCAGGTCGTCCTCGACAAGGACCTCGCGGCAAAGGCCGGGGTGACACTCGGCCAGCGGATCACCACCCAGTTCTCCCGCGGTGCGCCGCACACGCTGACCGTCACCGGCATCTACGAGAAAAGCGAGATGGTCAACGGCTGGCTGGTGTCCGCGGTGGATGCCGCCGACTTCGGGATCCCGCAGCCGGTGCAGGGTTACCTCAAGGTGGCCGACGGCGCTTCGGTGGCGGACGTGCGTACCCAGGTGACTGCCCTACTGGCGGACAGTCCGGAGGTGACGGTCGGCGACCGCAGCGAGTTCGTCAAGCAGCAGACGTCGCAGTTCGACACCGTGCTCGCGATGATCCAGATCCTGCTGGCGCTGGCGATCCTGATCGCCGTACTGGGCATCGTCAACACGCTGGCGCTGTCGGTGCTGGAGCGTACCCGCGAGCTTGGTCTCCTTCGGGCCATCGGGCTGCGCCGCGCGCAGACGATGCGGATGGTGACCGTCGAGGCCGTGGTCATCTCGGTGTTCGGTGCGCTGCTCGGGGTCACCGTCGGCGCCGGGCTCGGTACCGCGGTGGTCCGGGCGCTGAAGTCCGAGGGCATCACCCAGCTCGCGCTGCCGTGGACGCAGATGGGCACCTACCTGGTGCTCGCCGCGTTCGTCGGGGTGCTCGCCGCGGTGCTGCCGGCGATCCGGGCGGCGCGGGTCAACGTGCTGACCGCGATCGCGTACGAGTAGACAACCCCTCCCATGGTGTGCGGCGGCGCAGGGGTGCGCCCCCGCACACCCCGCTGGCCGGGCTACCCGCGTACGAGCGCCCGCAGGAAGTCGACGTCCACATCGGACAGACTAGGTACGACCTGGACACCGTCCAGATCGGACAGTTCCACCTCGCACGGCACCGCCAGGACGGCTGCCCCGGCGGCCCGCGCGCTGGCGATGCCGTTCGGCGAGTCCTCGATCGCCACGCACCGGCCGATCGGTGCACCGAGCAGGGCGGCGGCGGCCAGGTACGGCTCCGGATGCGGCTTGGTCTGGGTCACCTCGTCGCCGCAGACCACCGCGTCGAAGTTCTCCGGGCCGATCGTCTGCAGGGCCACCTCGACGAGGGGCCGGCGGGTCGCGGTGACCAGCGCGGTCGGTACGCCGGCGGCCCGCACGGCGGCCAGCAGTTCGCGCGCCCCCGGCCGCCAGATCAGGCCGTCGGCGAACAGTGCCAGGACGCGCATCTCCAGCCACGTGGTGCTCGCGGCCGTGTCGCGCCAGGGCTGGGCCAGGTCGGCATGCAGGATGTCCATCGACTCCACCATGCTGGTGCCGACCATGCTCTGCCGGGCCGCAGTCGACAGCGCACCGCCGTAGAAGGCGGCCAACTCGGCCAGCCCGACGTCCCACACCTTCTCGCTGTCGACCAGCGTGCCGTCCATGTCGAACAGCACCCCAGCTAGCGTCCCATCGGCCACCGTCTGATCCTCGCTCGCCGCCCGGCGGTCACCCCGACCGGGGTACCCATCGAGACACGTGCAACAGTTTCGTCGGCCCGCGCGTGCTTGGGTGCAAGGAGGTACCGATGGAGCAGGGTTCCGGTACCGCGGCCGACGTCGAGCACGCGCTGCGCCGACATGGCGAGGTCCAGGTAGAAGTCGTCGCTCGGCCCCCACGGGTTGAGCACGTCGTACCAGGCGGCGGGGTTGGCCCGATCCGTCACCGCGCAAGCGTGGCCGTTCGCCGGCGCGACGACAAGCGGGTTTCGTCGCAGCGGATGTCGCGGCGCGGTTCCGGCGTTGAGCACCATCTAGGGTTGTACTCGAACAGTTATCCGGCCTGGCTCCAGGTCTTCGCGATGTCTGCGCACACCCGTGCCGCCTGCCTCTTGCCGAGCCCAGTGTCAGCGACAGCGATTCCGGCTGCCTTGATCTCGTGACCGTCGTTGGTAGAGAGCAGGAGCACGTCCTCGTCCGGTTCTCGGACCCACCGGACCTCCGTCAGTTCAGCCCAACCGATCGTCTTCAGCCGTGTGGGGGCTCGGACCCGAAGACCACCGGGGCCCACCTCGGTGTACGTCAAGCAGACCGCTGCGAGAAACGAGCCGGCCAATAAGACCATGCCCCAGAAGAAGGCCTTGACCAGAGCCGATGCGTCAGCGACGTCAGCGCGCCCAGCACACCGAGCAGCAGAGCACCAGTCAACATGTTCGAAACGAGCTCACGCGTACTGCCTGACTGGCCCGGCGGCTTATCGGCATGGGACACGCCGACAGTATCCACCGTGGACCAGCCATCAGGTCGGCACCGGTGTGCCGACTACTTGGCGTTGAAGTAGTTCGCCTCCGGGTGGTGCACGATCAACGCGTCGGTCGACTGCTCCGGGTGAAGCTGGAACTCCTCCGACAGCGTCACGCCGATCCGCTGGGCGTCCAGCAGCTCCGCGACCTTCGCCCGGTCCTCCAGGTCCGGGCAGGCGGGGTAGCCGAAGGAGTACCGGCAGCCGCGGTACTCCGTACGCAGCAGGCCGGCCAGGTCGGCGGGGTCGGCGGTCGCCACGCTCTGGCCGCCCGGCAGGACCAGCTCGGCGCGTACCCGCTGGTGCCAGTACTCGGCCAGGGCCTCGGTCAGCTGCACGGACAACCCGTGCACCTCCAGGTAGTCGCGGTACGCGTTGCGGGCGAACAGCTTTGCGGTGTACTCGCTGATCGGCTGGCCGACGGTCACCAGCTGGAAGGCGATGACATCCGGGTCGTCATCGGTACCCGGGGCGAAGAAATCGGCGATGCACAGCCGGCGGTCGCGCCGCTGCCGGGGGAAGGTGAACCGGGCCCGTTCCGCGTGCCCGTTCTCGTCGAGTACGACGAGCGTGTTGCCCTCGCTGTAGCACGGAAAGTACCCGTAGACGACCGCCGCTTCCAGTACCTGGTCGGCCACCAGCCGGTCCAGCCAGTACCGCAGCCGGGGCCGCCCGTCCGTCTCGACCAGGTCCTCATAGGACGGTCCGGTGCCGCCGCGCGCACCGCGCAGCCCCCACTGGCCGAGGAAGGTGGCCCGTTCGTCCAGCAGCGCGGCGTAGTCCGCGAGTGGGATGCCCTTGACCACGCGGGTGCCGAAGAACGGCGCCGCCGGTAGGTCGGCGGGCCGGACATCCGAGCGCACCGAGGAGTCGTCCACGGTGGGCAGGTCGTCGGTGACGGCGGCGCGGTGGCGTTCCCGCCGCTCGCGGCGCGCAGCCAGGGCCGCCTCCCGGTCGGCGTCCACCACCGGCGTACCGCCGCGCTTGGCGGCCATCACCCGGTCCATCAGGGCCAGACCCTCGAAGGCGTCGCGCGCGTAGTGCACCTCGCCGTCGTACCGGGAACGCAAATCGTCCTCCACATAGGACCGGGTGAGCGCGGCACCGCCGAGCAGCACCGGCCAGCGACCGGCCAGGCCGCGCGCGCTCATCTCCTCCAGGTTCTCCCGCATGACCACAGTGGACTTCACGAGCAGGCCCGACATGCCGATCGCGTCGGCCCTGGCCTCGTCGGCCGCCTCGAGGATCGCGGTGATCGGTTGCTTGATCCCGATGTTGACGACCTCGTACCCGTTGTTCGACAGGATGATGTCCACCAGGTTCTTGCCGATGTCGTGGACGTCGCCCTTGACGGTCGCCAGCACGATCCGGCCCTTACCGCCGTCCTCCGCCCGCTCCATGTGCGGCTCGAGATAGGCAACGGCGGTCTTCATCACCTCGGCCGACTGCAGGACGAATGGCAGCTGCATCTGCCCGGACCCGAACAGGTCGCCGACCGTCTTCATGCCGGCCAACAAGGTGTCATTGATGATGGCCAGCGCCGGCCGGGTGGCAAGGGCGGCGTCCAGGTCGGCCTCCAGGCCGTTGCGCTCGCCGTCGATGATGCGCCGCTGCAACCGTTCGTCCAGCGGCAGCGCGGCCAGCTCCTCCGCGCGCGACGCCCGCGCCGACGCCGCGTCCACCCCCTCGAACAGCTCGATGAAGCGCTGGAGCGGGTCGTACCCGTCGCGCCGCCGGTCGTACACCAGGTCCAGCGCGACCTCGCGCTGCTCCGCCGGGATCTTCGCCATCGGCAGGATCTTCGAGGCATGCACGATCGCACTGGTCAGTCCGGCCGCGACGCACTCGTGCAGGAACACCGAGTTCAACACCTGGCGGGCCGCCGGGTTGAGGCCGAACGAGACGTTGGAGATGCCGAGCGTGAAGTTCACGCCGGGGTACCGCCGGGCGATCTCCCGGATCGCCGCGATCGTCTCGATGCCGTCGCGCCGGGTCTCCTCCTGGCCGGTCGAGATCGGGAAGGTCAGGCAGTCGACCAGGATGTCCGGCAGCGCCATCCCCCACCGCCCGGTCAAATCCTCGATCAGGCGGGTGGCCACCCGTACCTTCCACTCCGCGGTGCGCGCCTGGCCCTCCTCGTCGATCGTCAACGCCACCACGGCGGCACCGTGCTCGCGGACGATCGGCATGGCGCGGGCGTACCGGGACGTCGGGCCGTCGCCGTCCTCGTAGTTGACCGAGTTGATGACGCACCGGCCGCCGAGCATCTGCAGCCCGGCCTCGATGACTGCGGCCTCGGTCGAGTCCAGCATGATCGGCAGGGTCGACGCGGTCGCGAACCGGCCGGCCACCTCGCGCATGTCGACGGCGCCGTCCCGGCCGACGTAGTCGACGCACAGGTCCAGCACGTGCGAGCCCGATCGCGTCTGGTCCCGGGCGATCTCCACGCACGCCTGCCAGTCGGCCGCGAGCATCGCGTCGCGGAAGGCCTTGGAGCCGTTGGCGTTCGTCCGCTCCCCGACCATCAGCACGCTCGCGTCCTGGGCGAAGGGCACCTGGTGGTACAGCGAGGCCAGGCCGGCCTCGGGCTGCGGCTCGCGAGGTGCCCGGGGGACGCCGGCGAGCCCGGCCACGACGGCCCGGACGTGGGCCGGCGTGGTACCGCAGCAGCCGCCGACCAGCGACACGCCGTATTCGGTGACGAACCGGCGCAGCGCCGCGGCCAGCTCGTCCGGGGTCAACGGGTACACCGCGCCGTCCGCGGTCAGCTCGGGCAGGCCGGCGTTGGGCATCACCGAGATCGGCACGCGGGCGTGCTGGGCCAGGTGGCGCACGTGTTCGGTCATCTCCGCCGGCCCGGTGGCGCAGTTCAGGCCGACCAGGTCGACCCCCAACGGCTCCAGCGCGGTGAGGGCCGCGCCGATCTCCGTACCCAGCAGCATGGTGCCCGTCGTCTCGACGGTGACCTGACAGATCAGCGGCACCCGGAGCCCGGCGGCGGCCATGGCGCGCTTCGCGCCGATCACGGCAGCCTTGGCCTGGAGGAGATCCTGGCAGGTCTCGACGATCAGCGCGTCCACGCCGCCGGCGAGCAGGCCGGCCGCGTTTTCCCGGTACGCGTCGCGCAGGGTCGGGAACGGGACATGCCCGAGCGTCGGCAGCTTGGTACCCGGACCCATCGAGCCGAGGACGTACCGCGGGCGGTCCGGGGTGGACCACCGGTCGACGGCCTCTCGAGCCAGCTGCGCGCCGACGAGGGCCAGCTCGTAGATCCGGTCGGCGATGTCGTACTCGCCGAGATTGCCGAGGTTGGCCCCGAACGTGTTCGTCTCGACGCAGTCGGCGCCGGCGGCGAGGTACTCCTCGTGCACGGCGCGCACGATGTCCGGCCGGGTGACGTTGAGGATCTCGCTGCACCCCTCGTGGCCCGCGTAGTCGTCGAGCGTCGGGTTCGCCGCGTGCAGCATCGTGCCCATCGCCCCGTCGCAGATCAGGATCCGGTCGGCGAGTGCATCGAGAAAAGGCGTCACCACGTGCCCAGGCTAGTCGACCGGGCGAGCGGCGGCAGTGAGCGTTACCACCAGGCGGCACGCGGTCCCGGCATGGGTGTCCAGCCACCCGGCCCGCACCCACGTAGGCTGAACGACGTGACCGAGCGAAGCGGGCGAACCATGGGCACGGCGGCTGGCGCGAGCGCTGCTGGCGGCTGGCACGAGGCGAGCAGAACCGAGGCGGCGCCGTGACCGAGTTCGACGGCCTTCCGGTGCTCCGCTCCCCCGTTGCGGTCGCCGCCTTCGAGGGGTGGAACGACGCCGCCGACGCCTCCACCGCGGTCGTCGAGCACCTCGAGGAGGTCTGGAAGGCCCGCCCGATCGCCGCGCTCGACCCGGAGGAGTTCTACGACTTCCAGGTCAACCGGCCGACGGTGACCCTCGCGGACGGCGAGACCCGCAGCATCGTGTGGCCCACCACCCGGTTCGCCGTGGCGTCGCCGTCCGGTACCGAGCGCGATGTCGTGTTGATTCGCGGCATCGAGCCCAGCATGCGCTGGCGCGGCTTCTGCGAGCAGGTGTTGGAGATCTGTCACAGCCTTGAGGTCAGCCGCGTCGTCCTGCTGGGTGCGCTGCTCGCCGACGTGCCGTACACCCGGCCGCTGCCGATCAGCGGTAGCGCCTCGGATCCCGCCGCGGCCACCCGGCTGAACCTGACGCCGACCAGGTACGAGGGGCCCACCGGCATCGTCGGCGTCCTGCACGACGCGTGCGCCCGGGCCGAGCTGGACGCGGTGTCGTTCTGGGTGCACGTACCGCACTACGCGAACAACCCGCCGTGCCCCAAGGCCACGCTCGCCCTGCTCCACCGGGTCGAGGAGGTGCTCGACCTGCCCGTACCCACGGCCGATCTCGCCGAGGAATCGGCCGAGTGGGAGCAGCGCGTACGGGCCGCCGCCGAGCAGGACGCCGAGCTCGGCGAGTACGTCCGCGAGCTTGAGGAGCGGGTCGGCGACGCGGGCATCCAGCCCCTCACCGGCGACGAGATCGCGCAGGAGTTCGAGAAGTACCTCCGCCGGCGCGGCGGGCCGGCCGGTCCGACCGCCGGCTCCTGGTAACCAGTCAGGGCAGCCGCCGTCAGGGCCG
>JAEHDK010000215.1 GCA_016880465.1 Micromonosporaceae bacterium | reverse complement strand
GTGCAGGACAATCGCGCCGGGATTGGCGCGGGCGACCAGCGCGGCGTTGACCTGGTACGGGCGGAACGGCGTCACCCGGTCGTACCCGTCGCCCTCCTGGTCCATCGAGGTCCACGCGTCGGTCGCCAGCACATCCGCGCCGGCCACCGCGGCGGCCGGGTCACGCTGGACGTCGACCGTACCGCCCGTGGACGCCGCGATCTGCCGCGCCCGGGCCAGGACAGCCAGATCGGGGGCGTGCGGCTCCGGACCGGACAGCCGGACGTGCAGCCCCGCGGTCGCGCCGCCGAGCAGGTACGAGTGCGCCATGTTGTTGCCGATGTCCCCGACGTACGCGAGGGTCCGGCCGGCCGTGCCACCGTGGCGCTCCCGGATCGTCAGCAGGTCGGCCAGCACCTGGCACGGGTGGAAGCCGTCGGTCAGCGCGTTCACGACCGGTACCGTCGCCGCCGCGGCGAGCTCCGCCACCCGGTCGTCGGCGAACGTACGGATGACGATCGCGTCCACGTACCGGGACAGCACCCGACCGGCATCCACAATGGACTCACCGCGGCCGAAATGGGTACCCTGTGCCCCGATCACGACCGGGTGCCCGCCGAGCCGGACGATGCCCACCTCGAACGAGACCCGGGTACGCAGCGACGGCTTCTCCAGGATCACGGCGACCGCCCGGCCGGCGAGACTCGCCGGGCCCGGCGCCGCCTTGCGGGCGGCGGCCGCGTCGAGTATCGCCGCCTGCTCGGCCGGGCTCAGGTCGTCGTCGCGCAGGAAGTGCCTCATGGCGCCACTCCGGTGCCGACCCCGGTAGCCGCCGCGCCGCCGCCCGATGCCAGCGCGGTGGCCGCGTCGAGCGCGGCCGGTAGCGCGGCGAGGAACGCATCCGCCTGTGCCGCGGTCAGCACCAGCGGCGGGGCGAGCCGCAGCACGCCTGGTTGCGCCGCGTTCACCAGGAACCCGGCGGCCCGCAGTGAGTCCACTATGGATGGTGCCACCGGCGCGGCCAGCACGATGCCCAGCAACAGGCCGGCGCCGCGTACCTCGCGGACGAGCGGGTGGCCCAGTGCCTCCACGCCCCGCCGGATCTGCTCGCCGACCCGCTTCACCCGGTCGAGCAGGCCCTCGGCGGCGATCGTCCGCAGCACCGCGAGGCCGGCCGCGCAGCACACCGGGTTGCCGCCGAACGTACTGCCGTGGCTGCCCGGGCCGAGCAACGCGGCCGTGTCGCCGGCCGGCCCGTCCGAGAACGCGATGCAGGCGCCGAGCGGCAGGCCGCCGCCGAGGCCCTTGGCGAGCGTCACGACGTCGGGTACGACGCCCTCGGCCTGATGGGCGAACCAGTGGCCGGTACGCCCGACGCCGGTCTGGATCTCGTCCAGCGCCAGGAGCGCACCGCGCCGCGTGGCGATCTCACGGGCCGCGGTCAGGTACCCGGCCGGCGGCACCACCACCCCGGCCTCGCCCTGGATCGGCTCCAGCAGCACCATGGCGGTCTCGCCGGTGACCGCCGCGGCCAGCGCGTCGACGTCGCCGTACGGTACGTGCCTGACGTCGCCGGGCAGCGGCTCGAACGGCGCACGCTTCGCCGGCTGCCCGGTCAGCGCGAGCGCGCCCATCGTCCGGCCGTGGAAGCCGTCGTCCGCGGCGACGATGCCGGTCCGGCCGGTGCGCCGGGAGAGCTTGAGGGCCGCCTCGTTCGCCTCGGCACCCGAGTTGCAGAAGAACACCCGGCCTCGCCGGCCGGTCAGGGTGAGCAGCAGTTCGGCCAGCGCGACCGGCGGCTCGGCGGCGTACAGGTTGGAGACGTGCCCGAGCGTCGCCAGCTGGGCGGTGACCGCCGCGACGACCGCCGGATGGGCGTGGCCCAGCGCGTTGACCGCGATGCCGGCCAGCATGTCCACATAGGACTGTCCGGACTCGTCCACCACTACCGCACCCTGCCCGCTGACCAGCGCCAGCGACGGCGGGGCGTAGTTCTCCATCAGTGCCCGACTCCACCGATCCGTCAACGAGCTCATGCCATCACCATCGTCCCGAAACCCTCGGACGTGAACACCTCGAGCAGCGTGGAGTGGGCGACCCGGCCGTCGACCACGTGTGCGGCGGTCACCCCGCCGCGGACCGCCCGCAGGCACGCCTCCATCTTCGGTACCATCCCGGCCGACAGTCGGGGCAGCAGTTCGGCCAGCTCCGCGCCGGTCAGCCGGGACACGAGGCTGTCCGGATCGGGCCAGGCCGCGTACAGCCCCGGCACGTCGGTGAGGATCACGAGCTTGCGGGCGTCGAGCGCCACCGCGAGGGCGGCCGCGGCCGTGTCCGCGTTGAGGTTGTGCAGTACGCCGTCGGCGTCCGGGGCGACCGTGGCGATGACCGGGATCCGGCCCGCCTCGATGAGATCCGCGACCGCCGCGGTGGAGACCGACGCGACGTCTCCGACCAGACCCACGTCGACCGGCTCACCATCCACAATGGCCGGTCGCCGTACGGCGGTGAACAGCCCGGCGTCCTCCCCGGACAGCCCGACCGCGAACGGTCCGTGCCCATTGATCAGGCCGACGAGCTGCCGGCCCACCTGACCGACGAGCACCATGCGTACGACGTCCATCGTCTGCGGCGTGGTCACCCGCAGGCCGCCGCGGAACTCGGTGGCGATGCCCAGCCGGTCGAGCATCGCCGAGATCTGCGGTCCGCCACCGGGCACGACGACCGGGCGCAGGCCGGCGTACCGCAGGAACACCATGTCCGCCGCGAACGCGCGTTGCAGCCCGGTGTCCACCATCGCGTGGCCGCCGTACTTGACGACGACCGTGGCGCCGTGGAACCGGGCCAGCCAGGGCAGCGCCTCGATCAGGGTGGCCGCCTTGCCCTGCGCCACCGCGAGGTCCCGGCTCAGCCCCCCGGCGGGCCGGGTGGCGTCGAGCTGTCCGGCGACCCCCGTCATGTCGAGTACGCCGAGTTCTCGTGCACGTACGCCACGGACAGGTCATTCGTCCAGATCGTGGCCGAGGCCGTGCCGGCGTGCAGGTCTACGAGGATCGTCACGTCCCGGCCGGTGAGGTCCACCTTGGACCGGTCCTCGGCCGCCTGCCCACCGCGGCAGACCCACACCCCGTTCACGGCCACGTCGAGCGCCTCGGCGGCGAACGCGGCGTCGGTCGTGCCCACCGCGGCCAGGATGCGGCCCCAGTTGGGGTCGTTGCCGTACAGCGCCGTCTTCACCAGGTTGCTCCGGGCCACCGCCCGGCCGACCGCCACGGCATCCGCCTCGGCGGCCGCGCCTACCACCTGCACGGCGATGTCCTTTGTGGACCCCTCGGCATCGGACAGCAGCTGCCCGGCGAGGTCACGGCAGGCGGCCGTGACGACCGCGGTCAGCTCGGCGGCGCGCGGCTCGATCCCCGAGGCGCCATTGGCGAGCAGTAGCACGGTGTCGTTGGTGGACATGCACCCGTCGGAGTCGAGCCGGTCCAAGGTGATCCGGCACGCCTCGGCCAGCGCCTCGCGCAGCGTGGTGGCGGCCGCGACCGCATCCGTGGTGACGACGCACAGCATCGTGGCCAGCGCGGGGGCCAGCATGCCCGCGCCCTTCGCCATGCCGCCGACGGTGTACCCGTCGCCGGCCACCGCGACCGTCTTGGGCCGGGTGTCGGTAGTCATGATGGCCCGGGCCGCATTGTCGCCGCCGGTCCGGGACAGCGCGCGGGCGGCGGTGGCCACTCCGGCGAGCACCCGGGGCATCGGCAGCCGCTCCCCGATCAGACCGGTCGAGCACACCGCGACCTCGCCGGCGCCGACCATCGAGCGGGCGAACCCCGGGTCGCGCAGGACCGCGGCGGCATGCTCGGCCGTCGCGTGGGTGTCCTGGAACCCGGCCGGACCGGTGCACGCGTTGGCGCCGCCGGAGTTCAGTACGACCGCGCGGACCACGCCGCCGCCCACGACCCGCTCGCTCCACAGCACCGGGGCGGCCCGGACCCGGTTGCGGGTGAACACGCCGGCCGCCGTCGCGTCCGGCCCGTCGTTCACCACGAGCGCCAGGTCCAGCCCGCCGGCCGCCTTGATGCCGGCGGCCACCCCCGCCGCCCGGAACCCGCTCGGTGCGGTGACCGTCATGATGCCGCCTGGGCGGGAGGAAGCACGTCGGCGGTCACGGGCTTACCCCGTTGGCGGACAGGCCTGCCGTCTCCGGCAGGCCGAGCATGAGGTTGGCGCATTGCACGGCCTGGCCGGCCGCGCCCTTGCCGAGGTTGTCGAGCGCGCTGAGCACCACGAGCCGGCCGCTGTCCCGGTCCACAGTGGACTGAAGGTGGCAGGCGTTGCCGCCGAGCGTCGCCGCGGTGTGCGGCCACTGGCCGTCCGGTAGGACGTGGACGAACTGCTCCGCCCCGTACGCCCGGACCAGAGCCTCGCGCACGGCGGCGGGCGAGCCGGCGTCATGGCCGGGCCGGGCCGTGACGGTGGCGAGGATGCCGCGCGGCATCGGCGCGAGGATCGGGGTCAGCGCGAGGGTCCGCGCGCCGGTCGCCTGCTTGATCTCGGGTACGTGCTGGTGCGCGCCCACCCGGTACGGCCAGAGGTCGCCGAGCACCTCGGTCGCGAGCAGCTGCGGCTTCGGTACGCGGCCGGCGCCGGACGTGCCCGAGGCGGCCACCACGACGACGTCGTCCGGCGTCGCGAGCCCGGCCGCGACCAGCGGCGCGAGCGCGAGGATCACCGCCGTCGCGTAGCAGCCCGGACTGGCCACCCGGTCGGCCGCGGCGATCGCGGCCCGCTGGCCG
>JAEHDK010000214.1 GCA_016880465.1 Micromonosporaceae bacterium | reverse complement strand
GGCGGGGTGACCGCCTTCGCGACGCTGGCCGCGGTCGCCGAGCCGGCGTGCCGGGCCCGCGAGCACGGGGTCGCGGTACGCACGGCCACGATCGGGGTACCGGCCGATCTGCGCCGGGCGGCCCCGTGGCTGCTGGGCGGCGCGAAGACGCTCTCGTACGCGGTCAACATGGCCTCGCAGCGGTGGGCCCAGTCGGTCGGCGCGGACGACGTGCTGTGGCTGTCCACCGAGGGGTACGCCCTGGAGGCGCCGACGTCCACGTTGGTGTGGCAGGCCGGCGGGGCGCTGTGTACGGTGCCCGCCGAGCCGACCGGCATCCTGCCCGGCATCACCGCCCGCTGGGTGCTCGACCACGCCGCCCAGCTCGATCTCCAGGCCCACGAGCGCATGATCACCCCGGCCGAGTTGACCGCGGTGGACGGCGCCTGGCTGCTCTCCTCGGTCCGCGGCATCGCGGCGATCCGTACGCTCGACGGCGCCCGTACCCGTACCGCCGCCGAGGACACCGCCCGGCTGCGGGAGCTGCTCGGCTACCCGGTCCGCGGGTGATCCCGGCACCGGTGGACAGTTCTGGCGTGAGCCGCTAATTCGGGCGTGAGCCGGCTGGTTCCGGGTCAGCCGGTCAGGGAGGCGAGCGTCAGCCGGTACCCGACCCCACGGACCGTCTCGACGGACACCCCGTCGCCCGCGGCGCGCAGCTTGCGCCGGAGCCGCTTCATCGCGGAGTGCAGGATCGAGGTGTCGCCCAGGTACGCCCCGCCCCAGACGTTCCGGTAGAGCCGCTCGTACGTCCACACGGTGACCGGGGGCGTGGCGAGGCTGCCGAGCAGCTCCCACTCGAGCCGGGTGACCGGTACCGGGATTCCCCGCCAGGTGACCAGATGCCGGCTGGGGTCGATGACGAGGTCACCGGCCTCGGCGACCGCGATACCGCGGCCCGGCGGCGTGACCGCGGTCATGGGCAGCGCTACGACGCCGCCGACCGCTGTCGGATCGACGACATGGGCCCAGTCGGCCTGGGCGGACGGACAGAATACGGCCCGTAACTCCGCCAGGTCAGCGCACATGAGGACGATCCCGCAGTCACCGAGCCTGCGGGCGACCCGCTCCCGGACCATCGTGTTCGAGGTCAGGCAGACGACGAGCGGGACATCTCCAGCGATCATCGCAACTCCCCCGGACGGCCCGGCGACACCCAAAGGCCGGCGACACCCAAAGGAAAGCGCGATCACATCGACGAAGTCAACACCCAAGTTCATTTTCCTCCGACCGTGACCTGCCTACATCCAGACAGATCTCTGCCTGTCAACTGATCGGCGCAAACCATTGATCATGACCACTTGGTCACCAGAGCATGACTGACAAGGCGCCGCCCGTGCTCCGATCGCACGTTGTCCAAACGGCGTCTTCGTGTGCCTCGGCGGGATGCCGGACTATCCCGCACTCGTCGGGGGCTTCACCAGGGGAGGAAGGTTGTCAATCCGACACCAGCGTGGCGGGCCGGGCCCACCACGCGCACTGAGAACGGCTCTGGTGATGGGGGCAGCGGTCGTGCTCGTTGCGGCCGCGTCACCGGTCCAGGCCAGCGCGGCACCAGCGCCGCACGCCGCCGTGAGCGGTCAACTGCTCGCCCAGCTCGGCGGGGCTGGAACGACGGCCGGCTTCATGGTCTATTTCAAGGACCAGGCAGACCTGTCGCCGGCGGGCAAGTTGACGGACTCGGACGCCAAGGCCCAGTTCGTCTACAAGCAGTTGTCCAGCGTCGCGGAGAAGTCGCAGCAGAGCCTGCGTAGCTCGCTCACGGCGAGCAACACGCCGTTCAGGTCCTACTGGATCGCCAACGCGATGTGGGTCAAGGGCGACGCCGCCCTCGTGGACTCCATCGCATCGCAGAGCAACGTACTGCGGATCGAGCCCTCGAAGACGTACCCGCTGATCACCCCCACGGTCAACCCCGACGGCGCGCACATCGACGCCGTCGAATGGGGCGTCGCCAACATCGGTGCGCCGCAGGTCTGGTCGACCTTCGGCGTCCGGGGTGAAGGCATCGTCGTCGCGAACATCGACACGGGCGTCCAGTTCGACCACCCGGCCGTGGTCGGCAAGTACCGGGGCAACCTGGGTGGTGGCAACTTCGACCACAACTACAACTGGTTCGACCCGGCCGGCATCTGCCCGTCGCCGATGCCGTGCGACAACAACAGCCACGGTACGCACACGATGGGCACGATGGTCGGCGACGACGGCGGTAGCAACCAGATCGGTGTCGCACCGGGCGCCAAGTGGATCGCGGCCAAGGGCTGCGAGACGAACAGCTGCTCGGACGCGTCGCTGCTCGCCGCCGGCCAGTGGGTCGTCGCGCCCACCGACCTGAACGGCAACAACCCGCGCCCCGACCTGCACGCCGACGTAGTGAACAACTCGTGGGGCGGCGCCGGGGGCGACCTGTGGTACCAGGCCACTGTCCAGGCCTGGATCGCCGCGGGTATCTTCCCGTCCTTCTCGAACGGCAACTCCGGTCCGGGCTGCGGCACGGCCGGTTCGCCGGGCGACTACACCGAGTCGTACGGCGCTGGCGCGTACGACATCAACAACACCATCGCCTCCTTCTCCAGCCGCGGACCGTCGGCGGTGGACGGGGGCATCAAGCCCAACATCGCGGCGCCGGGCGTGAACGTCCGGTCCAGCGTGCCCAACAACACGTACGCCAACTTCAACGGCACCTCCATGGCGGCACCGCACGTGTCCGGCACGGTGGCGCTGATGTGGTCGGCAGCGCCAGGGATCAAGGGTGACATCACCGCGACCCGGGCCCTGCTCGACTCCACCGCGACAGACGTCGACGCGACGGGTTGCGGTGGTACGGCGGCGAAGAACAACATCTTCGGCGAGGGTCGGCTGAACGCCTTTGCGGCGGTCACCGCTGCCCCGCGTGGTCCCAATGGTCGGGTGATCGGCACGGTCACGGACTCCGCCACCAGCGCCCCGCTCGCGGGTGTCACCGTCAGCTCTGGCAACGTGAGCCAGACAACCGGTGCGGACGGCAAGTACAACCTGACGCTCGAGGTCGGCACCCACACGGTGAGTACCTCGGTGTACGGGTACGCGCCGCAGTCGGCCACCGTCGAGGTGACCGAAGGCTCGGTTGTCACGCAGAACTTCGCGCTCGTCAAGCTGCCGGTCGTCACCGTCAGCGGCAAGGTGACAGACGGCTCGGGCAAGGGTTGGCCGCTCTACGCCAAGATTGTGGTGGCGGGACGGCCCGGCGGGCCGGTCTACACCAACCCGGCCACCGGCCTCTACTCGATGAGTATCGCGGCGAACACGACCTATCACTTCACCACGACGGTCGTATACCCCGGATACCAGACGGTTGAGGAGAACGTGGCGGTCGGGGCGGGCAACCTCACGCACAACATCGCGGTCCCGGTCGATCCGGGTTGCACGGCGGCCGGCTATGTGTCGGGCTTCTCGGCTCCGATCCTGTCCGAGTCGTTCGACAGCACGAGCACGCCCGCCGGGTGGACGCTCGTCAACCGCCGGCCCATCGGCAGTTGGCGCTTCGACGACCCGGGCCATCGGGGCAACCTCACCGGTGGCACCGGTGGCTTCGCCATGTTCGACAGTGACTTCTTCGGCATCGGCAACACCGAAGACAGTGACCTCATCACGCCGACGCTGGACCTGAGCTCGCTGGCCGCGCCGATCATCCAGTTCAACAGCGACTACCGCGCGTTCCCGAACAGCACGGTGGACATCGATGTGACCAGCGATGGCGGCACGACCTGGACGAACGTCTGGCGGCAGACCACCGTCAGCCGGCGCGGCCCACGGGCCGAGACGGTCGCCCTGACGCCGATCGGCGGCGAGCCGGCGGCGCAGATCCGGTTCCGGTACCAGGGCACGTGGGCCTGGTGGTGGGAGGTCGACAACGTCCAGATCGTGAACAAGACCTGCAACCCGATTCCGGGCGGCCTGGTCGTCGGCTTCACGACCGACAGGAACACCGACGCCGGACTCAACGGCGCCACGGTGGTCAGCGACGCGGCACCGGCCGAGCGGGCCGTGTCGGCGGCGACGCCGGACGACCCGAACATCGGCGACGGCTTCTACTGGCTGTTCTCCAGCGTGGTCGGCAGCACGTCGTTCACCGCCTCGAAGAACCCGTACCAGCCGCTGACGAAGTCGATCAACGTGGCCGACAACAACGCCAAGCAGCTCGACTTCCCGTTGCGGGCCGGGCGGCTCTCGATCTCCTCGACGACGATCGAGGGGTTCGTGCCGCTCAACGCGACCCGGTCGACGACCCTGGCGGTGACCAACACCGGATCCGCAGCCGCTGACGTACGTCTGCTGGAGCGGGCCGGCACGTTCACGATCCTGAGCCAGCAGGGCGCGCCGCTTATCACGAACACCGTGCCGGGCGGCGTGAGCAAGGCGATGACGGGCCCCGCGGCGGCCGCTACTGGGGTGCATTCGCAGCCCACGATCGACCCCTCGTGGACCACGATCGCCGACTACCCAGTCAACATCTTCGACAATGCCGCCGCGGTCGTGGGTGGCAAGGTCTACTCGGTCGGCGGGTCGAGCACCTCAGGTAACGAACGGAAGCTGTTCGTGTACGACCCCGACACCAACACCTGGAGCTCGCTGCCGGACATGCCGGTGGCGCGCGCCAAGCCGCAGGTGGCGGCGATCGGCACCAAGCTGTACGTGTTCGGTGGCTGGGCGGCCGGCGGTACGCCGGTGCCGTCGGTGAACGTGTTCGACACCGACTCCAGTTCCTGGACCACGCTGGGCGCCACGAACCCGCGGCCGCGGTCGGCGGCGGGCATCGGCCTGGCCAACGGCAAGGTCTACCTGGTCGGCGGGTGCACGGACGGGTCCTGCACGGAATCCAACGATCTGGTGATCTTCGACCCGGGCACCGGGACGTTCTCGCTCGGTGCGACCTACCCGCAGGGCGTCTCCTGGATGTCCTGCGGCGGCATCAGCGGCGCGGTCTACTGCGCCGGTGGTACCGGGGCGTCCGACTTCACCAACGGGTTCAAGTACGACCCGGCGGCCGACTCCTGGTCGCCGATCGCCAACCTGCCGCTCGACCTGTGGGGCTCCCAGTACGCCTCGGCGTCTGGCCTGCTGGTCCTGGCCGGTGGCGTGACGGGCAACTCCACCGCCATCACCAACCGGTCGGTGGCGTACGACCCGGCGACGAACACCTGGATGAACCTGCCGAACGCACAGGCGGCGCTGTTCCGCGGCGCCGGTGCGTGTGGCGCCTACAAGATCGGTGGTTCGATCGGTAGCTTCATCGGAGCCAACGACTCCGAGAAGCTCGGTGGTCTCGGGCAGTGCGACGAGGCCAGCGACGTGCCGTGGCTTTCCGAGACCCCGGACACGTTCACGGTCAACCCCGGGCAGACGAAGAACATCACCGTGACGCTGTCGGCCACGGCCGCGGCACAGGTGTTCCAGCCGGGCGACTACACCGGGCAGCTCGGTATCCAGTCCAACACGCCGTACGCGGTGCCGAACGTCGACGTCACGATGCACGTCCTCCCGCCGCCGAGCTGGGGCAAGATCCAGGGCACGGTGCTGGGCCAGGGCTGCACCGGGCCACCTGTCGGGATTCCGGCGTTCATCCGGATCAACCTCGTCAGCAACCCGGAGATCGGGTACTCGATTCGGGCCGACAACCAGGGCAGGTACGCCTGGTGGCTGCCGGCCGGTCGGTACCAGGTGATCGTGGCCAAGGACAACTGGGTGCCGGAGGTATCCACCGTGAAGGTGGAGCGCGGCTTTGTCGTGACCCTCAACTTCATGCTGGAGCCGTTCACGCCGTGCACGAACGGCGCTAACCGCGCCTGATTGCACAACCGCTAGCGGGCGCCCCCCACGGCTGGCCGTGGGGGGCGCTCTGACTCCGGGCTCGCCCCCGCTGGCCCGGCGCCGGCACCGCGATGTGGTTCAGCCGGCGACGCGGTCCAGTTTCGCGGAGAGGTGGGCCTGGCGGGGTTCGCCGACGGCGGCCATTTCGTACGCGTAGAGCAGCGCACCTTCCACGATCCCGTAGAGCCGGTGGCCCTCGGTGACCTCTTTGGCCGTACCGCTGCGGAGCACCTGGTCGGTGATCAGCTCGACGCGCAGCCCGTCGATGCGGCCGACGTACGACTCGACGACTCCGATCTGGCCCATCAGTTGCACCTCGACCGCGTCGGTCGACTGCCCGTTCTTCACGATCGGGCGCCAGTACCCGACCTCGCGGAACGCCGGGCGGATCGGGGTGCCGTCCGGCTCGATCAGCCACGCGCGCGACTCGTACGCCAGGAAGGGCCGGCCGTCGTGGCTGAACCGGGCCTCCTGGCCGAACTCGAACGGCTCGATCGTCGGGTAGTCGCCCCCACCCCGGCCGCGCCACACGCCGATGTACGGCAGCAGGCCCAGCAGCGCCGGGTGCAGATCGGGGCCGACGCGTAGGTCGTGGGTCTCCGTATACGGGTACGGGCCGATCGGCGGCGCGTCGAGCCACGGCGGCCTCGTCGCCTCGGTCACGCTGATCCGTCCTCTCGCTCGCGGCGGCGGGGTTCCCGCCGGTCGGGCCCACTGCGGTCCGGCACGCGCCGACCCCGCTCGCCCGCCGACCCGGTGAAGATCCGGGCCGCGAGGTAGATCAACCCGCCCGCGAGCCCGCCGAAACCGGCCACGAGCAGGCTGACGAACCCGATCTCGGTCACCATGACGACCCGATCCTATGCTGCTGGCCATGGCTCGAAGTCTCGTAGTGAAGGTGACCGCCGCAATGGACTCGCCCGAGCGGTGCGCGCAGGCGTTCACGGTCGCCGCAACCGCGGCCGCCGCCGGTGCGCCGGTCTCGCTCTGGCTGACCGGCGAGTCGAGCTGGTTCGCGCTGCCCGGCCGGGCGGCCGAGTTCGAGCTGCCGCACTCCGCACCGTTGCCGGAGCTGCTCGCCGCCGTCCTCGCCGCCGGCACCGTCACGCTGTGTACCCAATGCGCCGCCCGGCGCGGCATCACCGCCGACGACGTCATCGACCGGGTACGCATCGCCGGCGCGGCGCTGTTCGTGGAGGAGGCGCTCGCCGAGGGTGCCCAGGCGATCGTCTACTGAGGACAGCCGGTGGTCGCCGTCGCGGTCAGCACGCCGTCGCGCAGCTGGGCCACCACCGATGTCGGTCCGGCGCGGTAGGCGTACAGCTCGGGGCGCGCCGCCACCGGCCGGGGGCCCACCGTGGCCAACCCGACCGGC
>JAEHDK010000213.1 GCA_016880465.1 Micromonosporaceae bacterium | reverse complement strand
GGTCAGCTCGTACGGCAGCCCGGCGTCGAACGCGTCGAGCAGGCCCCCGCGCCGGTGCGGCCGCGGGCGCGCCGGCCACGCCATCGCGCGCAGCTTGCGCTGGACGAGCGTGACCTGTACGGCGAACGCCTCGTCCCACTTGAGCCGGCGCCGCGCCGCGGCCAATGCGTCCTTTGTGGACGGCCGGTGGATCTCGTGCAGCGCGGTGCCGAGGTCCAGCAGCCCGCGGGACCCGCGTAGCGCCGCCGGCAGCGGATCGGCCGGCGGGGTGAGCGTGTCGAGCGCCACCCGGACACATCGGGCGATCGTCCAGGTCGGTACCTCGGCCGCCGCCGGATACACCGGGATCAGCGCGCCGGCGAACTCCTCGGCCTCCTCCGCGGCCTCGCCGAGCGCGCCGAACAGCACGTACTCCGGATGGGTCAGCTGGCGCTTGCCGCGGAACTCGGTGACCTTGCCGGCGAACAGCCCCCAGCGGCCCGGCACGAGGTCCTTCTGCCGCCACATCTGCCGGTTGCCGAAGAACGTCAGCGTGAGGGCGCCGCCGGCACCGTCGCCGACCACCACCTCCAGCAGGTTGCCGCCGCGCTGCCGCATCGGGCGTACGGCGGCCCGCAGCACCTGGGCGAGCAGGATGGCCTGCTCACCGACCGCGACCGAGCGCAGGTCGGTGTGCTGGCCGCGCTCGTCGTACCGGCGCGGGAAGTGGTAGAGCAGGTCGCCGACCGTCTCCAGCGACAGGTGGGTGGCCAGCGCCTTGGCGGCCTTGTCGCCGACCACCTTCCGCAGCGGCGTGTCCACGGTGTTCATTCGACACCGACCAGCAGTGGGTAGTGCGGCTGCCCGCCCTCGTAGACCTGGAGCTCGACGAACGGCCATTCCCGCGCCACGTGTGCGGCCACCGCGTCGGTCAGCCCGGCCGGCGCGTCGGCGCCCGCGATCAGCGTGACGAGCTCGCCGCCGCCGGACAGCAGCCGGTCCAGCAGCTCGAGGCTGGTTTGCCGCAGGTCGGTGCCGATCAGGTTCACCTCGCCGTCGACGAGTGCCAGGATGTCGCCGGGCCGGCATCTTCCGGCCACCGTGAGCGCCTCCCGGCTCGCGGTCGTGACCTCGGCGTACCGGCAGGCACCGGCCGCCTCCGCCATCGCGATCACGTCGTCCTCGAACGTGCGCAGCGGGTCGCGTACCGCGAGCGCGGCGAGCGCCTGGACCGCGCACCGGGTCGGCACCACCCGTACGACCACGCCGTCGGCCGCCGCCTCGGTCGCGGCCGCGGCGGCCACCGCCTGGCTGTTCGGGTCGTTCGGCAGCACCACGACGTGACCCGCCCGGGTGGACCGCACCGCCGCCAGAATCTCCACAGTGGACGGCGTGGCGGCGACCGGCACCGCACCCTCGGCGGCGAACAGCTCGGCCAGGCCGAAGCCGGGAGCCACCACGACCGCGCTGCGCGCGTCCCGGTCGATGGCCGGCTGGGCGGGCGGCAGGTCCAGGAACCGGGTCACCCTGATCGGGTAGGGCCGGCCGGCCACCACGCCCGCCTCGATCGCCGCCCCGACATCGTTGACGTGCACGTGGACGTTCCACGTCGGGGACCCGGCGTCGCCCGTACCGACCACGACGAGCGAGTCGCCGAGGCCGCCGAGCACGCCGCGCAGCGTGGCGAGGGCGGCCTCCGGGGCGTCCAGGAGGTACTGCACCTCGTACCC
>JAEHDK010000212.1 GCA_016880465.1 Micromonosporaceae bacterium | reverse complement strand
GACGCCGGACGTCGTGAAGAACCACAGCGACGAGGTGAGCCAGAGCCCGGTCAGCGCGGCGAACACCACCCCGCCGAACAGCGGCAGCGCCCAGCCGGGCAGGCCGGTACGGGACAGCGCGAGCATCTTCACCGTGAACGCGCCGAAGAACACGCAGCCCAGTAGCGAGTGGGCGAGCGTACGCAGGTCGTAGCTGGCGAAGCCCAACGCGTACAGGCAGTGCATGGCGACCGGTACGGCAAGCAGGAACGCCGTCCGGCCGGACCACCGGTGGACCGTACCGATCCACGGCGGCGCCCCGCCGGGCCGCCTGCCGTACATCACCAGAGCCGACCCGAGCTGGGCGACGGCGAACAGGAACGCGCCGCTGGCCAGCCAGACCTTCACGGTCTGCGGGCTGGAGAAGCCGGCCACGTTCACCGCCACGCCGGTCGGGGTGTGCAGCTTGCCGTACACCCCGATCGAGAGCGACACGGCACAGCCGATCACGAATGGGATCAGCAGCAGCCGGCCGGTGGTCCGGCCGGTTACCGGTGCCGTCCGCGGGTCCACGGTCATCGCAGATCTCCTTGTGGTCGCCTAGAAACCGGAGCCGTCGACCGGCTTGGCCACGACCGGTTCGCCGTTGATGGTGGTCTGGCCGGTGGCCGGGTCGAGGCTCGACGCCGCGCCCGGCTCGCCGTCGACCGTCGTGATGCCGACCTGCCGGCCGTTCACCACGATCCAGCCGCCGACGACCTGCGCGCCGCGGACGTCGGCGCTCGCCCGGTACAGCCCGGACGGCGGCTTGACCTGCGCGACCGTGAACGTCCACTCGCGACCGGCGGCGACCACGACGCCGTTGGCGGCCGCGGCGTCGTAGGTACCGGTCAGCCGGGCGTTCCTGGCACCCGTCAGGTTCAGCTGGCCGGCCGCCGCGGAACCCTGCAGCCACGCCTCGGTACGGTTGCCGTCGCACAGGTAGGCGACCGCCGTGCCGCCGTGTACCGCGATCGCGATCGACGCGGCACCGCCATTGGTACTGCCCGCGTAGGTCGCCGGCGCGGCGGCCGGTGCTCCCGCGGTCGGCGCCGCCGCGCTGGGCGCCGCGTTCGACGGCGCGCTCACCGGCGGGGTGGCCGACAGCGTTGCCGTGCCGACGCCGCCTGCATCGGCGTCACCGGCCCTGTTCCTCGTCGGACTGCTGGGCGCAGTGGCGTTCAGCGCGAGCAGGACGGCCGCGACCGCGAGGCCCGCCAGCAGCGTGATCATTGGTCCGTTACGCTTCATGCCATCTCCCGGTACAGCGCACGTCAGTGATGCAACCCGTTCCGCTGTACGGTGTCTGCGTACTTCTACGCACAACCGCTCAGTCGTCTGTCAGGGATCCGCGGGACACACCGGAGAGGGCCGTGCGCGTCGTCGTCTGGCTGTCGCACCTGGCACTGCCGCTGGCCGGGCTCTGGCTGCTGCTCGCCCAGCCGCGCACCGACCTCGTGTGGCAGGACAACGCCACCCACTTCTGGCTCGTGCTCGGCGTCGCGGCCGGGAACCTCGTCATCGGTGCCCGGATGAGCGAGGCCGCCCGCCGCCGCGGTGACGCCCGGCTGTTCCTGGTCTCGCTGGCGTTCCTGGCCAGTGCCGGCTTCCTGTTGCTGCACGGGCTCGCCACGCCGGGGATGCTGGTGCACCACCCGAACACCGGCTTCGACCTCGCCCAGCCGGTCGGTGTCGGTGTCGCCGCGGGGCTCGCCGTCGCGTCGTCGCTCCCGCTGCGGCCGGCCGCCGCGGCAGCCGTCCTGCGCCGGCAGGCGCTCCTG
>JAEHDK010000211.1 GCA_016880465.1 Micromonosporaceae bacterium | reverse complement strand
TGGTCTCGATCGACGACGGGCCGCCGGGCCCGATGTACCAGGTGCCAGTGCTCGACGAGTTCCTGGCCGCACACCCCGACTTCGTCGTACGGGTGGAGCATCGGGAGATCCCCGACCGTCACGTGGTCGGCGTGGAAGACCCCGGGGGCAACGTGATCTACCTCTTCGACCAGGTCGGTGCGTTGTAGCCCGCGCAAGGCACCGCGCTGACCACCGCGCGGCTCAGCAAAAGGGCCAGGTCAGCGGTGGCTACCTCGATGAATTCTGAATCACGGCCTAGGAGTGACCTGAATAATGCGGCGTGCCGGTCCGCGGGTTGTGATCGGGTTTGATCGATCATTGGTGGGTGCAGGGTCGATCTGTTCCGGACCGCGTGTTGTTGGACACGGCGGCGTTGGTCGGGCATCTGGTTCCGGCGGGCAGTGTGTACGCGTTCCTGGCCGAGCACCGCGGGGGGCTGTTCCCGGACGGGTTGTTCGCCGATCTGTTCCCCTCAGGCCGGGGTCGCCCGTCCGTGCCCGGCGAGGTGATCGCCTCGGTCCTGGTGTTACAGACACTGCAGGACTTGTCCGACTCCGAAGCGGTGACGGCGCTGCGGTGCGATCTGCGCTGGAAGGCGGCCTGTGGGCTGCCGGTCGACCACGAAGGGTTCCACCCGACGACGTTGACGGTATGGCGCAACCGGATACGCCGTTCGGGTCGCCCACAGCGCATCTTTGAGGCGGTCCGGGAAGTGATCGCCACGACCGGCGTACTTGCGGGCAAGACGCGCCGGGCGTTGGACTCCGTGGTGCTGGATGACGCGGTGGCCACCCAGGACACGGTGACCCAGCTGATCGCTGCGGTGCGCCGGGTCCGTCGGGAGGTGTCCGGCGCCGCGCAAGTGATCGCGGCATGCTGCCACGCCCATGACTGGGACGATGCGGGCAAGCCCGCGATCGCGTGGGATGACCAGGCCGCCCGCGACGCGTTGGTTTCCGCGCTGGTGGGCGACGCGAACACCATCGTGGACGCGCTGCGCGACGCCCAACTGGATCCGCGGGCGGCGCAGGCCTTCGCGTTGCTGGCGTTGGTCGCCGGGCAGGACGTGGAACCCGCCGAGGGGTCCGACGGCACCGACGGCCGGTGGCGCATCGCCCGCACCGTCGCCGCCGACCGGGTCATCTCCACTGTGGACCCACAGACCCGGCACGTGCACAAGACGGTGCACCAACGCCAGGACGGTTACAAGGCGCACGTGGCGATCGAGCCGGACACCGGGCTGTTCACCGCCGGGGAACTGACCCAGGCCACCGGCCAGGACAACCACGAGGCGGTGGTGGGCCTGGCTTTGCTGGACGAGGACCTGTCCACCGACGGGTTGCAGGTACTCGGCGACAGCGCCTACGGCACCGCGGAAGCCCGCTTGGCCCTAGCACAGGCCGGGCACACCGCGATCATCAAACCCTTGGGACTACGCCGGACCGTCCCGGGCGGGTTCACTCTCGACGACTTCACCGTCAACGAACAGGCCGGAACCGTCACCTGCCCCGCCGGTGTGACCAAGCTACTGACTCGGGACCGCGCCGCGGTCTTCGGCTTGCCGTGCCGCAGTTGCCCCCTGCGCCCACGATGCACCAATGCCAAGAACGGCCGCATCATCCGGCTACACCCGCAAGACGCGTTGCTGCGCCAGGCCCGCCGCGACTGGGCCACCCGCGACGACCTGCGCGCCACCTACCGCCAACACCGGCCCATGGTCGAACGCTCCATCGCCTGGCTGATCGGCCCGAAAGGCCGCTGCCGCAAACTGCGCTACCGCGGCGTGACCGCCAACGACTGGTGGCTGCACACTCGCATGGCCGCCCTCAACCTCAGGCGACTGATCAACCTCGGCCTCAACCACCAGTCCACAGGAGCCTGGCGGCTGGCCCAAGCCGGCTGACCACCGTCGCAAAGCCGCACATCCTGACCCAATGAGCGGGTCAACCACCTAGTCTCGTCTTCCGCATGATCAACAGTTGACTGCTCGCATCGCGCTCCGTCCTGGGCTCTGTCTGGGGCGGTGCGTCTTGTTGGCGGGCAACGCATCCGGCTGCGGGGAGTCGCTGGTCGCTTGTCGTACGTGGCTGCCGCAGTGGCGGGGGGCGTAGGGACAACTTGGTGCTCATGCTCGGCGTGTCACGTATGACATGTGATGTCTGTGTCTCTATGCTGTAGGGACAATGTATGTGAAGCGTGTGACGGTAAAGCGTGGCGAGAGCGGCTACGTGTATCTGCGGCTGGTGGAGGCGTACCGGCAGGACGGCAGGGTGCGTCACCGGGTGATCGCGAACCTCGGCCGCGAGGACCTGTTGAAAGCGTCGGGACAACTCGACCAGCTCGCGGCGAGCTTCGCCCGGCTGGACCCGCCGCCGTGGGGCACCCGGCGGGAGGTCGGCTCGCTGCTGCTGGTGCGCCATTACCTTCAGCGGCTTGGGCTGGTGAAGATTGTCGACGAGGCGGTCCCGCAACGTGGCCGTGCCCAGCTGACCCACGGTGAGGTGGTGGCCGCGTTGATCGCCAACCGGCTCTCCGCGCCTGCGCCGCTGTATGACCTGGCCGGGTGGGCGTCCTCGGCGGCCGTGCACGAGCTGCTCGACGTGCCGGCGGCGCTGCTGGGTGACGACCGGCTCGGCCGGGCGTTGGAGGCCTTCGCCCCGGTCGCGGCGTCAGTGCGGGGCACGGCGATGCTGGCCGCGATCGACGCGTTCGGCGCGGACGCGGCCCGGCTGCATCTGGACCTGACTACGCTGACCGTCCGCGGCGCCTACCCGAGCTCGGACCTGGTCGGCAAGGGCTGGAACTCGTCGCGCACGGTGCAACGCCAGGTGCGGGTGCTGGCGGCCAGCAACAGCACCGGCGTGCCACTGTACGTACGCCCGCATCCGGGCAGCGCGGCCGAGCTGACCTGCCTGGGCCAGGCCATGGACGAACTGGCGGCGCTGCTGCCACCCGGGCTGCTCGTGGTGGCCGACTCCGCCCTGGGCCACTGGAAGAACCTGCGCGAGGTCGACCGGGCCGGGCTGCGGTTCATCGTCCCGCTGCGGGAAAGCACCGGATACTTCGACCGGTTCCTCACTGACGTCGGCGACGACGCGCTACGGCCAGTACGCTACGTCTCCCGACGAGAACAGCACCTTCCCGCCCACCGGCGCACTGGTCACCGCGGGGTGCTACGCGAGTGGCAGGTCACCGACCCCACGACCGAAGTCGTGCATCGCTTCCGAGTCGCCTACATCTGGTCGTCCGAAGAAGCCCAGTCGGTGGCCCAGGCCCGCGAACGGGCGCTGACCAAGGCCGAGGACGATCTCGCCCGCGTCCACCGCGGACTCGGCGGACAGCACTACCGCACCGAGCAACAGGTCCTGACCCGGGTCAACCGCATCATCGGACCCAACCTGCACAAGCTGCTCACCGTCACAGTCGCCGCCCAGGATGGCCGACCAACGCTGACCTGGCAACGCGACCAAGCCGCCATCGACGCCGCCGCCCAGCACGACGGCATCTACGCCTTAGCCACCAACATGCCCGGCCGGCTCACCGCCACCACCGTGCTGCGCCTCTACAAGAACCAGCACACGGTCGAGCTGGCCCACCGCGCCAACAAAAACGTCCTGAACGTCCGGCCGATCTTCCTGCACAACGACGACCGCATCGCCGCCCTAATCAGCGTCGTCGGCCTTGCCCTACTCATCTACGGCCTCATCGAAACCGACCTACGCCAAGCCCTCGGCCCCGACCAACACCTACCCGGACTACTGCCCGAAGGCCGCGCCGCCCGCCCCACCGGCCGGAACATCCTCGCGGCATTCCAAGGACTCGGCGCCACCTACACACCGCAAGGACTACGCCTGGACCGGCTCACCAACACCCAACGCGAGATCCTCAACCACCTCAACATCGCCCTACCCTGGCCCGAACAAGGCCACAGCTAGACCCACCGAGGTGCGGAAAACGGGCCTAGTCAACCCACGAGATCTGGCTTCACGCCGCACACAACGGCATTATCGGCACCCGCCCACCCCTCAACGCCCTTTGTTCAGCGCTCTCCTAGCCAGACCGGATCGCTGTTGGCGCTCCCCGATGAACGTTCCTCGTCGCTCAGCCGACCCGTCGGCGGTCGGCGCGCACGATCGGCGGCAGCAGCGTGCGCGGCGATGACTGGTCGCGGGTTGGTTACCGCCCTGCACCACGAGCTGGAATTGCTCGTTGACGCCGGCCTCAGCACCATCGACGCGCTACGCGCCGCGACGGTGCTGCCCGCCGAACACTTCGGTGTCACCGAACGCGGCGTCGTCGCGCCGGGCCGGCGGGCCGACCCGGTGCTCGTCGACGGCGACCCGCTGTACGACATCCGCGCCGTGCGGTCGATCAGCCGCATCTGGTGCGGCGGCATCAAGCACACCACGGCCCGCCTGGCCAAGCGGTCGTAGTGCGGCGCTTGCGGTCCAAACGTTGCGGACCGAAAGGTGATCGGCGCCGGATCACGGGCGGCATGAAGCAGGTGTCGGTACCTCGCCACCGGTAACCAAGGCGGGGGCGCGGACGCATCGGCGTCCGCCCACGAACTGTTCCGTACGGCTGGTCACCCCGCTGACCGTGAGCGTCAGGTGTCGTAGA
>JAEHDK010000210.1 GCA_016880465.1 Micromonosporaceae bacterium | reverse complement strand
GTCGCGGTCGGGGTGGTGGCCCCGTTGCGGTAGATGTTGTAGCCGGCCAGGCCGCTGCCGCCGGTGTCGGTCGAGGCACCCCACGACAGGCTGATGCTGGTGGAGGTCTTCGACGGGCTGCTCAGGGTGCCGGGCGTGGTCGGCGGGGTGGTGTCGCCGCCGCCGCCACCGCCCGCACAGGAACCGCCGTTGATCGTGCAGTTGGCCGGGGTGATGCCGCCCGGAGCGCCGATCCAGCCGAAACTGGTACCGGCGCCGGCGGCGAGCGTGGCGTTCCAGGTGCCGACGGCTACGACGTGGTTGCCCGTCTTGGTGACGGCCGAGTCCCAGAACGACGAGATCGTCGCACCGGTGGGCAGATCGAACTCGACCCGCCAGGTCACCGCGGCCGCGGTGCCATTCGTGATGGTGTACTTGCCCTCGTAGCCGGTACCCCAGTCCGACGACTTCGTGAAGGCGGCGGTCAGCCCGGCGGCCATCGCCGGGCTGGCCGGCATCAGTACGACGGCTACGGCGAGCGCCACGCTCGCCACGAGAACCTTGCGTAACGTGCTCATTGCCTCTCCTGCCGCGAGCGTGGGTAGACGTCAGCGATTAGGAAAGTTTCCTAAGAGTAGGAGTGACGTTAGTCACCCCATCTCCCGCTGTCAATGGCTGTGACGTGGGCCTCGCCTCGTTCGGCCCCACGCGCCGGCGGTGGCGTCGAGCGCAGCCCAGCCGGCGCATCGTGCACAGTGGACGTACCTGGACCGGGGGATTCGGGTTGGGCTGTCGAGCCAAGGTGACTAGCCTTGATGCTCGGGTTGCGAGACCGTAACCGGACGATCGCGAGAAGCTGAGGTTTGCGGTGCCTACGGGTCGAGTCAAGTGGTACGACACGGAGAAGGGGTTCGGCTTTCTCGTTCGTGACGACGGGGGCGACGTGTTCGTGCACAAGGCCGCCCTCCCCACCGGTACCGACGAGCTCAAGCCCGGCCAGCGGGTCGAGTTCGGCGTGATCGAGAGCCGTAAGGGCAACCAGGCGATGCAGGTCAAGCTGCTGGAGGCGCCGCCGTCAGTCGCCGAGCTGCGCCGCCGCCCGGCCGAGGAGCTGCACGGCCTGATCGAGGACATGATCAAGGTGCTGGAGGCGAAGGTACAGCCGGAGCTCCGCCGTGGCCGGTTCCCGGACAAGAAGACCGCTCAGACGGTGGCCCAGGTCGTCCACGCGGTCGCGCGCGAGCTGGAGACCTAGCGCCGCGCGGCGGGTACGAGCCCGGCCCCGGCCGCCCGGCCGAGCAGCGTGTCGACCGCGGCCCGCCCCTCGGGGCCCAGGTCGGCCGTGAACTCGTTGACATAGAGCGCGATGTGCTGACGTACCACGTCCGGGGCCAACTCCTGGGCGTGGCGCAGCACGTACGGGAGGCTGGCCTCGGGATCGGCCCAGGCGTGTTTGACCGAGGCCCGGATCCAGTCGGCCGCCGCCGCCGGATCGACCGCACCGCGCCGGGCGAGGATCGCGCCCAGCGGGATCGGCAGCCCAGTCTCGCGTTCCCACCACTCGCCGAGGTCGACGACGGCGATCAGGCCGTACCGCGGGTAGGTGAACCGCGCCTCGTGGATCACGAGGCCGGCGTCGTACCGCCCGGCGGCCACCCCCGGCATGATCTCGTGGAACGGCACGACCTCGATGTGCTCGGGCGACCCGGCGTCCGCCGCCCAGAGCCGGAACAGCAGGTACGCGGTCGTCCGGTCACCCGGCACGGCCACCGTGGCGCCGGCGAGCCGCGGCCGGGTCGCGCCGGCGGGCCGGCCACCCCGTTCGCGGGTCAGCAGCAGCGGCCCGCAGCCCCGGCCGAGAGCGCCGCCGCAGGGCAGCAGCTCGTACCGGTCGAGGAGCCACGGCAGCGCCGCGTAGCTCACCTTCACGAGGTCGTACGCGCCGTCCTGCGCCGCCGTGTTCGTCACGTCCACGTCCGCGTAGGTCACGTCGACCGGCGGGGCACCGGGTACCAGCCCGTGGACGAGCGCGTGGAAGACGTACGTGTCGTTGGGGCAGGGCGAGATCGCCAGCGAGAGCGTCACGGCCTCACGGTAGCCTGGGCGAGCGCGCCGGCCAGCGCGGTGAGGCCGGCCAGCGCATCGTGGATCCGCCACGCACCGCGGTCGCGCGGTCCCACCGGATTCGCGATCGTGCGCAGTTCGGCGTACCCGACGCCGGCCAGTGCGGCCGCGCACCCGACGCCGTACCCCTCCATCCCCTCGGCGGCCGCATCCGGGTACCGCGACCGCAGCGCCGCCGCGCGGGCCGCCGTGCCGGTAACGGTGGACACGGTGAGGACCGCCCCGGGTACCGCCGCCGGCAGCGCGGTGCGCAGCGCCGCGAGCAGCTGGGCATGCGGCTCGATGACCGTCGTACCGAACCCGAGCGCATCCAGGGCCAGGTAGCCCTCCGCCGACTCGGCCCCCAGATCCGCCGCCACACTGCGGGTCGCCAGTACGACGCCGCCGACCTCGACCCGATCGGCATAGCCACCGCCGATGCCCAAGCACACCACCGCGTCGTACGGGGAACCGCCCGCCTCGGCGAGCGTGAGCAGCCGGCTGGTGCCCGCGGCCGCGGCGGCCGGACCGACCCCCACGGCGGCGACGGTGACGTGGTCAGCATGCGGTAACCCGGCCAGGATCGCCTCGCGCTCGGCGCCCACAGCCGTCGCGATGAGCACCCTCACCGGTCGGTTCCGGCCTTCCGGGTGGTCGGCCGGCCGGTGGTGGGCCGGTAGATGTGGAATCCGGGTGGCGCCAGCGCCCGGTCGTCGATGGCGGACTCGCCGGCCGCGGCTCCCTGGCCACCCGCGGTGCTGGGGGGCAGGTTCTTTCAGG
>JAEHDK010000209.1 GCA_016880465.1 Micromonosporaceae bacterium | reverse complement strand
GAGAGCGCGACCGGGTAGCCGGCGGCCGGGTTCGCCGCGTAGATCTCTGCGTTGGGCCCCGGCCTACCGCTGGTATGCCCGACGACGATCGCGAGGCCGGCGCCGGTGAGCCGGCGCAGGACATCGGATGTGGTGGGCTTGGACAGGCCGGTCAGCTCGCGCAGGCCGCCGCGGGTGAGCGGGCCCCGGTCCAGCAGGTACGCCAGGGTCGCGCTCTCGTTCATGGTCCGGAGCAGCTTCGCCGACCCGGCCAGGCGTGCCATGCCGGCCCCCGCCGAAACGATAGGAAGATTGACTAACTATTGCGACGTTAGGCCCCGTACCGAGGCCCCGTCAAGAGGACAAAACGGGCGTGTCACACGCGCCGCGCCCCGCGCCGGCCGTACCCCGGTGACCGTCCTCACGGGACAGTCCCTCAGGGACAGTGCACTGTGGAATTGGCTACAGTGGAATCTGCGGAAATCCTGGACTCCGGGGCGTTCGAGTGGCAGCGTAGAGCCATGGCGGAAACTGGAGTTAATCCGACGGCAGCAGCTCTGCTGGGACTCCTGCACGAGGGGCCGATGACGGGCGGTCAGTTGATGGCCGCCGCCGAGCGCAAGCTCGGTGCGTTCTGGTCGATGACCCGCAGCCAGGTCTACCGCGAGCTGCCGGCGCTCGCCGAGGCTGGCTACGTGAAGCTCGGCAAGCCGGGGCCCCGCTCCAGCCAGCCGTACTCCATCACGCCGGCCGGCAAGCGGGTCTTCCTGCGGTGGCTGGCCGAGCCGCCGGGCCGCGACGCGGTGCGCAACCCGGTCGCGCTGCGGGTGGCCTTCGGTTCGCAGCACACCTCCGCCCAGCTGCGGGACCTCTACAACACGGCGACGGAGTACCACAACGACGCGCTCGCGGTCGCCCGGGACGCGGCGAAGGAGTCCAAGAAGGACGGTGACGACTTCGGCGCCGCGGCGCTGGAGTTCGCGGTGTCCTACCACAAGGCGGCGCTCGCCTGGCTGAAGGCCGCGCCGGCGAAGTAACGGGGCCAGCGCGCGGGTCGGATGGTGCACTCGAGACGGGGGAGGCCGGTGGGACCGGTCCCCCCCGCCGCGTGCTGAGTAGTCTTGATGGGTGAACACTGCTGACTTCGCCGACCAGCTGAAGGCGCTCGACGCCACGCTGCGCACCATCGAGTCCGTCCTGGATCTCGATCGCCTCCGCGCGGAAAAGGCCGACCTGGAGGAGGCGGCCGCCGTGCCTGATCTCTGGGAGAACCAGGCGCATGCGCAGCAGATCACCTCGCGCCTCTCGTACGTCGGCGGTGAGATCACCAAGGTCGAGCGGCTGCGCCGCCGGCTCGACGACGCGGCCGTGCTGCTGGAGCTGGCCGAGGCCGAGGCCGACGCGGCAGCGGCGGCCGAGGTCGGCTCGGAGATCACCGCGCTACGCAAGACCATCGACGAGCTTGAGGTTCGTACCCTGCTGTCCGGCGAGTACGACGCCCGCGAGGCGCTGCTCACCATCCGCTCGGGGGCCGGTGGCGTCGATGCGGCCGACTTTGCCGAGATGCTCATGCGCATGTACCTGCGCTGGGCCGAGCGGCACGGGTACCCCACCGAGGTCTACGACACCTCGTACGCCGAGGAGGCCGGCCTCAAGTCGACTACGTTTGCGGTGAAAGCACCCTATGCGTACGGGACACTAGGTGTTGAGGCTGGTACACACCGGCTAGTCCGGATAAGTCCCTTCGACAACCAGGCCCGGCGGCAGACGAGCTTCGCGGCCGTGGAAGTGGTACCGGTCGTCGAGCAGACGGACCAGATCGAGATCCCCGAGGAGGACATCCGGGTCGACGTGTACCGCGCCAGCGGCCCGGGCGGCCAGGGGGTCAACACGACCGACTCGGCGGTACGGATCACCCACCTGCCGACCGGCATCGTGGTGTCGTGCCAGAACGAGCGGTCGCAGCTGCAGAACAAGGCCACCGCGATGGCGGTGCTCAAGTCCAAGCTGCTGGTCGCCAAGCGCGCCGAGGAGCAGGCCAAGATGGACGCCCTGCGCGGCGACGTGGCCGGCTCGTGGGGCGACCAGATGCGCTCGTACGTGCTGCACCCCTATCAGATGGTGAAAGACCTTCGTACGGACTACGAGACCGGCAACCCGACGGCGGTCTTCGACGGCGATATCGACGCGTTCATCGAGGCGGGGATCCGGTGGCGCCGCGAGCGGGAGCGGCTCGCGCGCTAGCCGACCGGCCGGTCCGTGGGGTCCACCGGGCGATCCACCGCATGGCAAATGCCGCATAGCGGATCGCCACCGGACCGGTGGGCTTGGCGAGGCTGTTACACCGCGTAGACTCACCCACCGTGATTCGGCTCGAGCATGTGACGAAGACCTACCCGAAGGCGTCCCGCCCGTCGCTTGACGAGGTCAGCGTGTCGATCGAAAAGGGCGACTTCGTGTTCTTCATCGGCCCGTCGGGATCGGGCAAGTCCACGATCATCAAGCTGCTGCTGCGCGAGATCCAGCCGACCCGCGGCAAGGTCAACGTGAACGGCCGCGAGGTGGGCTCGATGCGGTCCTGGAAGATCTCCGGCTTCCGCCGCTCGATCGGCTGCGTGTTCCAGGACTTCCGGCTGCTGCCGAACCGCACGGCGTACGAGAACGTCGCGTTCGCCCTCGAGGTGATCGGCAAGTCCAAGGCGGTGGCCCGGCGCGTGGTGCCCGAGGTGCTGGAGCTCGTCGGGCTCGGTGGCAAGGAGCACCGGTACCCCCATGAGCTGTCCGGTGGTGAGCAGCAGCGCGTCGCGGTGGCCCGGGCGTTCGTCAACCGGCCGCTGATCCTGCTGGCGGACGAGCCGACCGGAAACCTCGACCCGGACACCTCGATCGAGATCATGCGCCTGCTCGACCGGATCAACCGGACCGGCACGACGGTCGTCATGGTCACGCACGACTCGAACATCGTCAACCAGATGCGCCGCCGGGTCGTCGAGATCGACAATGGCCGCATCGTGCGGGATCAACCACGCGGCGTGTACGGCTGAGCCGCCCCCTCCCCACCGTCGGTACCAGTCGGCTCAGCCTGGAAGGAAGCCTCGATGCGTGCGAAGTACGTCCTGTCGGAAGTCTTCATGGGACTGTGGCGCAACGTCACGATGACCGTTGCCATGATCATCACGATGGCCGTGTCGCTGACCATGCTCGGCGCCAGCGTGCTGATGCTCATGCAGGTCAACAACATGAAGGTCTTCTTCTACGACAAGATCCAGGTGTCGATCTTCCTGAAGAAGGACGTCAGCCCCGACCAGCGGACCGCCATCGAGAGCGCGCTCAAGTCGGACCCACTGGTCAAGGAGTACACGCACGAGACCAAGGAACAGGCGTACGAGAACTTCAAGACGATGTTCCGGGACGCTCCTGACCTGGTGAACGCCGTCAAGCCGGACACCCTGCCGGAGGCCTTCCGGGTGTCGCTGCACGACCCGGAGGAGTACCAGAAGGCGTACGACAAGTACAAGACCTTCGACGGCATCAACGACATCGTCGACCAACGACGGCTGCTCGGAAAGATCTTCGGTATCCTCGGCGCGCTCCAGAACATGGCGCTGGTGATCGCGGTGGTCCAGGGGTTGGCCGCACTCCTGCTCGTCGCCAACACGATCCAGGTCGCGGCGTACAGCAAACGTCGCGAGGTGGCGGTGATGAAGCTGGTCGGCGCCTCGAACTGGTTCGTCCAGGCGCCGTTTGTCCTGGAAGCGGCCTTTGCCGGCCTGATTGGTTCGATCATCGCGTTCATCGCGCTGGTCATCGCCAAGAGGTTCCTCATCGACGGGTCGCTGTCGGTGCTGACCGAGCTGCTGACGCCGGTACCCTGGAGGAACATCCTGTTGATGCTGCCCCTGCTGGCCGGTGTGGGCACGCTCGTCAACTCGATCACCGGCTGGATCACACTACGGTTCTACCTGCGGATCTAGCTGCTGCTTTGTACCGTTTTCCCGGTGGCCACCCGTTGGGAGGAGGTTCCCGCATGCCCAGAGAGAAGGGCCGCAAGGTCGTCGCCACCAACCGCAGGGCGCGCCACGACTACGCGATCCTCGACACGTTCGAGGCCGGGATCTCGCTGACCGGCACCGAGGTCAAATCGCTGCGGGCCGGTCGCGCCTCGCTCGTCGACGCCTTCGCCCAGGCCAAGGACGGTGAGCTCTACCTGTACGGCATGCACATCCCGGAGTACACGCAGGGCACCTGGACCAACCACGAACCGCGCCGGGTCCGGAAATTGCTGCTCAGGCGGATCGAGATCGACCGGCTGCTCGGCAAGGTAAAGGAGAGCGGGCTGACGCTCGTACCGCTCGCGCTGTATTTCTCCGACGGCTGGGCAAAGGTCGAGTTGGGCCTAGCCCGCGGCAAGAAGTCGTACGACAAGCGGGAAGACCTCGCCAAGCGCGAGGCCGAACGGGAGGTCCAGCGGGTGCTCGGCCGGCGCGTCAAAGGCATGGCCGGCCGTACCTGACGTTGGATTTGGGGCCGCGATTTCCAGGAAGTCGCGCTCTCGACGACACTTGCCTATCGAGACCCCCTTGATAATTGGCAGACTGCCGTAGCACATTGACGCTTGTGAGCGGAAAGCACCGCCTTGACGCGGCCGAGGCGTACCGGGCGACTCGACAGACCCGGATCGCCCTCGGGGCGGTGATTGCCCTGTTGATCGGCGCGGCCATGGTGGGGCTGGCGGTGAACAACCGCCGGCGTGGGCTCGTCCCGCTCGGGCCCG
>JAEHDK010000208.1 GCA_016880465.1 Micromonosporaceae bacterium | reverse complement strand
GTTGCCGATGGCGACCACGTCGTCGCCGATGGATAGCCGCTCCGATGCGCCAAGCACCGCGGGAACGACCACGGCGGGCAGGGTGGCGACACCGAGGGCGGCGATGTCGATCGTCGGGTCGGCCGCGATGATCGTCGCATCGGACTCGGTGCCGTCAGCGAAGGTTACTCGGATGGAGTCAGCGCCCTGCACGACGTGGAAGGCGGTCAGAACGGTCGCGTCCGCGTTGACGATGACGCCGGTTCCGGTGGCGTCGACCGTCGTTGCGCCCCGGCGTACGGCTTCGATGGTGACCACCGACGGCGCCACCGCGGTATAGATCTCGGCGGTGCTCGGCGCCCTGGTGGGGGTGGCGCTAGCGCCGGGCCTCGGCGGCCCTGCCGTGGAGCCGGCGGAACCCCAGCGGTAGAACACGATCGCGGTGAGCACCAGCGCCGCCGCCACGGTCGCGGCGACGGCCGCGGGCGCCGCGCCGCGGCGCTTGCGGAGCGTCACCGGCACACCCGCGTCGACCGATACCACTGTCCCAACGTAACGAAGGTGCCTGGGAATCCGGTAAAGGTCAACTCGGTCGGTGGTCAGCGCGGTCCGGCCCGCCGGCCGGGGGCGCGTCTGCCGTCAGGGGACAGCCGTGACGTCGAACGTGGCCACCTCGTCCACGCCTTGACCGGTGAGGCGTACCTCGAGCCGCCACTCGCCCAGCATGGTGAAGAACTCGGCACGCGCCTCGTACTCGTCGTCATCCACTTTGGACGCCACGATCGTCGGCCCCGGCATCGGCATCTTGACCATCGACGACGCGACGATGACATGGACCGGCTCGCCGCCGGCTATCCGTATTGTGGCCACGCGCGGACCGAGCGAGGCAGCGTCCAGGTTCAGGTTGACCGTGTAGCTCCGGGTCTGCGCCGCCAGTTCGACCGGCGGCGGCGCCTGGCACGCCGAGTCGGCGATCACCACCAGCGCCAACGCCACTCCGGCCGCGATCCGTCTCATCGCGCACCACGTGACCACAGGGCCCGCGCCGACCGGCGGACGATCCGTGCCAGAGCCCAACCGACGCCGAGGAGGATGTACGTCGGACCGATGATCGTGTGGAGCCGGCCCGACGCCAGCCGGTGCGGCGGGAGGGACAGGTCACGTACGAGGCCGGCCACCCGGGCCGGATACGACGCGGCAAGGCTCCCGAACGTCATCGCGAGTCGTACTCCGAACAGGGCCAGGAAGGCGACACTGAAGGCGCCGTATACGAGGACCGCGATGCTGACCCAGGACGGCCACGGCAGGGCGGCGGTCGACCGGCGCCGGACCCGGTCGCGGATGTGGTGGAACACCCGCGGCACCTGCCGGTACAAGTTCGGTACGCCGAGCAGGTCGGCCAGGAACCAGTACCCGTCGAGCTTGAAGATCGGCATGAGGACGAACGGGGCCACCGCGAATACCAGTACGGACGCCAGATGGAACACCTCCCAGCCGCCGAGCCGGTAAGCGGTCAGATATGCGAGACCGACCAGCAGCTGGAAGTACACCCCGGCCAGGTCGACGGCCACGCGCTGGCGGCGGGTGAGCGTCCACGCGGCACTGACGTCGCTGTACGCCACGGGAAATATGAGGTAGAGGCCGAACCCGATGTCACGAGCGCTCACGCCGTAGCGGGCGCACGCGGTGGCGTGGCCAAGCTCGTGCATCAGCATCGACAGCACGAACAACGCGAACACGGGAAAGAACAGTGAGCCCGGGTCCATCATTGCGCGATGTCGGGTGGAAATGTCGCCGGCGGCCCGCAGCGCCGCGAAGATCATCGTGACGGCGAGAGGCAGCACCACCACCGGATGCAGTGCGAACGAGAGTCTCCGGCTCAGCCAGTCGATTGCCGGCCGGGGCAGGCACCGCACGCGGAACCACAGGCCAGCCGTCGATGGCCGCTGCGTCCGTCCTTCGATCGCAGCGACCTGACGGCTGACCTGCGCGTGCGCTGCCCGCACCTCGTCGGCAGTTACGACGCGCCCGAGATCTCGGCTGAGCCGTTCAGCGAGCTCGTCCGCTGTGGCGCCGGCATCAATCTGGGTCAGCAGAAAGTGCGCGCTCGCGGAGAGCTTGATGTAGCCGCCGTTCGCGCCGCGCAATACATACGCCGGCTCCCGCTCCGACGTGTCGATCCGGCTGAGCATTCGCGCCGACGCGTCGCGGAGGTCCGCTGGTTGAGACTGCGGTTCGATCTCCGTGCCCCTAACCGTCGGTCCTACTGTTCAGCGGGAATGCACGGGAACTCGTCATAAATTCCGTCGGGTCCCTGAATGTAGTAGTAGTCGCAGGCTGGGAGGTTGCACCAACCGTCAGCCGGAGCGGTGAACTCCAGTCGCGACTCCAGCTCTTCGACCCGAAGGTCGTCGAACCGAAACTGTGCCTGCATGGCCCCTCCTCGTATCTCGGTGCGTCGCAGCTGAGTGCGCCCTATCGAACACGAGAAAGGCATGCGTCAATAGATTAGTGCAGGTAATTCCGCCATCTTGCGCCGGTATTTCTAGAATGTCTTCCAGGCCGGGCCGGTGCTTCGACAAGCCGCACGCGGGCCATCCGCAGCCGAGCGCGCCCGGCCTGGAAGACACCGGCGACAATCGATGCTAGGCGGCGGTCCGCTGGTGCCGGACGACGGCGACCGGGCAGGCGGCGTGGTGGAGGATGGCCTGGCTGACCGAGCCGAGCAGCAGGCCGGCGAACCCGCCGCGGCCACGGGCGCCGACGACGGCGAGCTGGGCCTGGCCGGTCGCCCCGATCAAGGCCTTCCGGGCGCCACCGCGGACCAGTTCGCGGTGTACCACGACGTCGGGGTACTGGTCGTGCCAGCCGGCGAGGGCTTCGGCCAGCACCCGGGCCTCTTCGGCCGCGACGTCGTCAGCGTCGTACACCAGCGGAAGCAGGTCGTCGGCGCCGCCGGGGACGGGGTGGGTCCAGGTGTGCAGCGCGGTGAGCGGTACCCCGCGCAGGGCGGCCTCCTGGAACGCGAACCCGATGGCGGGTTCGTTGGCCACCGAGCCGTCCACGCCGACCAGCACCGGCCCGGCCGGCTCAGCGCTGCCCCGGGTGACGATGACCGGGCAGGTGGCGTGCGCGGCCAGCTGCACCGCCACCGAACCGACCAGTAGGCCGGTGAAGCCACCCAGCCCCCGGTCGCCGATGACGAGGAGCTGGGCGGTGTGCGAGCACCCGCGCAGGACCGCGGCCGGCGCACCGGTAATCAGCTCCCCGTGGACCGGCACCTCCGGCGCTACCGCGCGGGCCCGCGCGGTAGCGTCGGCGAGGATGCGCTCGGCCTGGTGGCGCAGCCCACCCTCGGGCGGGCCGTACGGGGAGGGCCCCAGCGGTACGTGCAGGGACGGCCAGATGAACGCGTGGACGATGCGCAGCGGACGCCGGCGGAGGCTGGCCTCCCGTGCCGCCAGATCGACCGCGGCGAGGCTGGCGGTGGAGCCGTCGACTCCGACGACGACGGGCGCGGCAAGTGGGGAGGGCTCACGCTCGGCCATCACGACCTCCAATGGTCACCAGCCCAGCCTGCCGCGTGCCGGCGGTTCCGGCCAGGGCCAGACGGACCGGGAGCGCATGCGGCCGGCGACGGCCGCCGGTAACAGCCGGTACGGGTGGCCCGGCGGCGATGTAGGCCGTAGGAAGGACGCATGCAGGGCGTGGACTTCGACCCGTCGCGGACGGATCCGCGGGAGGTGGCCCGCCGGCTGGGAACCGACCTGCGGTGCGGGCTGACCGGGCAGGACGCGGCCCACCGGCTGGCGACCGACGGGCCGAACCAGATCCGGCCGGCACCGCCGGTGCCCACCTGGCGGAAGGTGCTGGCCCAGTTCCAGGATCCGCTGATCTACCTGCTGCTGGCTGCGGTCGCGATCTCGGTCGCGGCATGGACCGCCGAGGGCGCCGACGGGTGGCCGGTCGACGCCGTCGTGATCGCCTCGATCGTCGTCCTCAACGCCGCTCTCGGCTACGTGCAGCAGGCGCGGGCGGAAAACGCCGTGGCGGCGCTGCAGAAGATGACCGCCGCCACCGCAGCCGTGATCCGCGACGGGCAGCAGTCGCGCGTGCCGGCCGGCGAGGTCGTGGCCGGGGACCTGCTGGTCCTCGCCGAGGGCGACGCGGTCGCCGCGGACGGCCGGCTGGTCACGGCGGTCACCCTCAAGGTGACCGAGGCATCGCTGACCGGAGAGAGCGAACCGGTCCTCAAGGACGCCGCCACGCTCACCGAACCGGCGGAGCTGGCCGACCGGCTCGACATGGTGTTCGCCGGCACGGCGGTCACCCAGGGCACCGCACGTGCGGTGGTGACAGCCACCGGCATGGCCACCGAAGTGGGCCGTATCGCCGGGTTGCTACGCGCGACCCGGGAGGACCCGACGCCGCTGCAGCGCGAGATCGCCCGCGTCGGACGGATGCTCGGCGTGGCGGTCCTGGTCATCGCCGCCGTCGTGGTCGGCGCTGGGTTGCTCGTCGGTGGTGCCGACACCGCCGGCGACGTGGCCACGGTCCTGCTGCTCGGGGTGTCGCTGGCCGTGGCCGCCGTGCCGGAGGGCCTGCCGGCCGTCCTGTCGGTCGTGCTCGCGCTCGGGGTACGCCGGATGGCGGCACACCGGGCCATCGTCAAGAAGCTGTCCTCGGTGGAGACCCTCGGCTCCGCGTCGGTGATCTGCTCGGACAAGACCGGCACGTTGACCCGCAACGAGATGACCATCGAGCGGGTCGTCACCGCGTCCGGTGAGACACGCGTGACCGGCACCGGCTACCGCCCGGAAGGCCGGGTCGAGTACAACGGCGCCGAACTGGTCGACGGCGCGCTGTGGCAAGAAAACCTCCGGGTCCTCGGCGGCGGCAGCCTCGCCAGCAACGCCGTCCTACGTCAGCAAGGCGGCGAATGGACGATCCAAGGCGACCCGACCGAGGCCACGTTCCTGGTTGCCGAACGCAAACTGGGCAGCACGCAGGAGCGCATGCAGCGATTCACCCGCGTCGCGGAGGTTCCGTTCACCTCCGAACGCAGACTGATGACCAGCCTGCAGACCGACGCGCAGCGGGCCGGGAAGATCGCCGTGGTCACCAAGGGCGCCCCGGACGTCCTGCTCGACCGCTGCACCCACCTCCAGGTCGGCGAAGGGGTGGTTCCCCTCGACGACGATCACCGGGCCCGGATCCTCGGCGACGTCGACCGGCTCTCCGCCGAGGCGTTTCGCACCCTGGCCGTCGCGTACCGGCAGCTGGAGCAGACCACCGCCCCACAAGCCGACGAATCCATCGAGCAGGGCCTGGTCTACGCCGGGATGGTCGCCATTATCGACCCGCCCCGGCCGGAGGCGGCCCGGGCCATCGCCGAGGCCCACCGCGCCGGAATCCGGATCATCATGATCACCGGTGATCATCCGCTGACCGCCGCCCGCATCGCCGCCGACCTCGGCATCGTACGACCGGGCTCGCCCGTACTCACCGGCGCCGACCTGAGCCGCATGACCGCCACGGAACTCATCGAGGCGGTCCGCGCCACCTCGGTGTACGCCCGGGTCGCCCCGCAACACAAGCTGGACATCGTCGACGCGCTGCAGGCCGACGGCAACATCGTCGCGATGACCGGCGACGGCGTGAACGACGCCCCCGCGCTCAAGTCCGCCGACATCGGCATCGCGATGGGCACCACCGGCACCGAGGTGACCAAGGAAGCGGCCAACATGATCCTCGCCGACGACAACTTCGCCACCATCGTGGCCGCCGTGCGGCAGGGCCGGGACATCTTCGACAACATCAAGAAGTTCCTGCGCTACCTGCTCTCCTCCAACATGGGTGAGGTCCTCACCGTCTTCTTCGGCGTGATCCTCGCCGGCGTCATCGGCCTGACCGGCGGCGGCCAGGACGTGGTGCTGCCTCTGCTGGCCACCCAGATCCTGTGGATCAACCTGCTGACCGACACCGGCCCCGCGCTAGCCATGGGCGTCGACCCGGAGATCGACGACCCGATGAGCCGGCCACCCCGCCCGCTGCTCGAGCGGGTCATCGATGCCCGCATGTGGACCGGCGTGCTCCTGGTCGGCTTCGTCATGGCGGTGGCCACCCTCGTCACCATCGACCTGTACCTGCCCGGTGGGCTCGTCGAGGGCGACCGCGGCCTGGAGAACGCCCGTACCGCCGGGTTCACCGTCCTCGTCCTCGCCCAACTGTTCAACTGCCTCAACGCCCGGTCCGAGACCACCACCGCGTTCCACCGGCTGTTCGTCAACCCGTGGCTGTGGGGTGCCATCGCCCTGTCGGTCCTGCTGCAACTGGCCGTTGTCCACCTGCCCGTACTCAACACCGCCTTTGGCACCACCCCGCTCACCCTCGGGCAGTGGGTGACCTGCACCGCGATGGCCAGCGCCGTACTGTGGGCCAGCGAACTTCGCAAACTAGCCCGCCGCGCCCGGCAGCGTTGGGCCACCCACCGGCCCCACCGCGCCGGGTCGTGAAGCCACCGAGTTTGGCGCAACCGCGCGATCGCAGCGCCAGAGCACGTCACCCGCGATCCCGCCCGGCCTCCTGACCGTCCTCGGCCTCCCGCTCCTCGGCCTCGCGGCTTTCCGGCTCGCCTCGGTCCGGCCCGTACGACGAACGCTGCTCGGTGGGGCGGGTGTCCTTCTCGGCTCCCGGCCCGCCACCCGCCGCGCGCCGCGCGGCCCGCTCCTTCGCGCTGTCCATGACGAGCCGGTCGTGCCCACTGCGTCGCATCTCTGGCTGCTGGACATTAGTCATCGCTCCACCTCCGACCGTTCCCGCTCTCCTTGGCGCTGGCTGGGCGGCAGGATGCGTTCGTGGACCACGCTCCTCGTGGCGAATCTGCCCGGGCGCGGCTCGGTCCACCATCGTTCGCAGCCGCCCCATCTCGGATAACCCACGAACAGATCAACTAACCGCGGCCCGGTGAGACTCGAGCGCCCGGTAGCGCGGACCGGTACAGCTTCGCTGGCCGGGCGGCCGATGTCGCCCGCTCAGCTCGGCACTTCGGGTGATGAATTGCCCACTGTCTGTCACACTCGCCGCGCCTGGTGCGTCCTTTTGTCCGCAGAGTCGCGCAACAGGCCGCCTTCCTTGATTTGACCACTTTCTCGCTGCTACCCACGGAGTCGCAAGCACACCGGCTGTCTGGACCTACGCCGGTCCGCGTCACCCGGACGCGGCCACGGTGGCTGGCCGGCCAGCCGCGATCTGCCGCCGACCCGACCGGTTGGCCATGATCGCATGCCGGCCCGACGGTCGGTCAACCGCGATGCTCCGGACCAAGGAGGAGTCCACATGTACAGACCTGGGTGGATAACGCGGCGCACGGCTCGATGGAAGGCGGCGTACGCGCTTGTCGCCGTCGCGGTGATCGCCAGCCTGACCGCTGGCGCACCGGCCCGTGCGGTCCCCGAGAACGGCCCGATCCCCAACCACGACATCCTCGGCGAGGGTCACGGCCCGCGCGACCGGGACAACCGGCCCGGGGTGGCCGCGCCGACCGACCGCCAGCGGGCGCTGGCGAACCAGATTGGCCAGGTCCGCTTCAACGCGCTAGGCACGCCGGCGTCGGTTGGCACCGGCAAGGCGCTGGCCACCGGGCTGTCGGCCGACCCGGAGACGGCGGCCCGGCAGTACCTGCTGCGCAACCAGGAGCTGTTCGGGCTCGACGAACAGGCGGTCGGCACGATGCAGCGGCTGCTCGTCCAGCCGATCGGTACGGGCGCCGCAGTCCTGCTCGGCCAGCGCTTCGGCGACCTTGCCGCCGGGCCTGACGGGCTCGTGGCCGTCCTGGTCAGCGGCGGGAACGTGCTTCGGGTGACCTCGTCACTGTCGCGGGATACGCGCGCACCGGATCCGGCCACCTTGACCGAAGGCGCCGCGCTCGAGATCGCGCTGCGCGATGCCGGGCTCACTCCGGAGCAGATCGGGCCGGCCGACGTCCGCAAGGTCGCCGTCCCGACGCCGGTGGACGGCCCGCGTACCGCGTACGCCGTCACCATCATGTCCAACGACACCGCGGATCCGACCGCGTACACCACGTATGTCGACGCCCGGACCGGAGCCGTACTCGTCCGCGAGGACCTGGTCGACTTCGACTCGGACAACCCGACCTGGGCCGTATTCCAGGCCACGCCGCCGAGCACCATCGACCCGGGCTTCGACCCGCGAGTGCACTGGTGTCTTACCGACGCCCCGGCCTGCGTACGCACCGTCCACGACCCGGTCAGCGGGCAGGCTTGGGACATCAACCTCAGCACCGGCCTGCCGACGCTCACGTCGTCGGGAAACTCGGCCAACAACGTGGTGCGCTGGGGCGGCGGTACGCCGGAGGCACCGGCCACCACGAGCCCGGACCGCAACTACATCTACTCGTTCACCGACCAGTGGCACGAGGCGAAGTGCGATCCGGCAGTGTTCACCTCGGCGCAGCGCAACGACGGGGACGCGGCGGTGACGAACCTGTTCGCCATGCACAACCGGATGCACGACTGGGCGTACAACCTGGGGTTCACCGAGGCGACCTGGAACCTGCAGGCGGTCAACCTCACGCCGGACGGACTCGGCGGTGACCCCGAAATCGGCCGGGCACAGTCGAACGCGCTGGGTGGCAGCCGCAACAACGCCAACCAGGGCACGCCGCGCGACGGCCTGCCGCCGACCACGAACATGTTCCTCTGGCAGCCGGTAGCCGGCGGCGCGTACCCGCCGTGCGTGGACGGCGACTACGACATGACGGTGATCGGTCACGAGTACACGCACGCGATCACCAACCGGATGATCGCCGGCCCGAACAGCGGGATCGGCTCGTTCCAGGGCGGCTCGATGGGCGAGGCCTGGGGCGACCTGATGGCGGCCGAGTACCTGTTCGAGTACAACCTGCACGCCCCGGGCAACTCGCCGTTCATCACCGGCGGGTACGTCACCGGCGACCTCAACGTCGGCATCCGCAACTACGACGGCAGCAAGAGCCCGCTCAACTACTCCAACGTCGGCTTCGACCTGGTCGGGCCGGAGGTGCACTCGGACGGCGAGATCTGGGTCGCGGCGAACCTGCGGGTGCGCGAGGCGTTCCTCAACCGGTACGGTCGCGGGACGCCGGCGCTGCAGCAAAGCTGCGCCGATGGCGCGACGCCGGCCGGCTCCTGCCCGGGCAACCGGCGCTGGGCCCAGCTCACCTTCGACTCGTTCGTGCTGCAGGCATCGAGCCAGTTCAGCATGCTGGACATGCGGGACAACATGCTCGCCGCCGACCTGGCCCGCTTCGGCGGGGCCAACCAGGACCTGATCTGGAACACCTTCGCGGCCTCCGGCTTCGGCCGGGACGCGGTGAGCGGACCAGCCGACACGGATCCGACGCCCAGCTTCGCCTCGCCATTCGCCGGCAACGCCACCGTCACCCTGCGGCCCGTTGGCGACTCGGCGGGCGCGGTGGTCCGGCTCTACGTGGGCGACTGGGAGGCGCGATCGGTACCGGTGGCGGACACCGACCCGCTGACCGCTATCCCGGACACGTTCGAGATCGTGCCGGGTACGCCGTTCCAGTTCACCGCCGTGGGGGCCGGGTTCGGGCACCACAAGTTCCATATTGCGTGTTGCCGGACATGTTTTGGAGCGGCGACGCACGGGGCTTGAACTTGAGTTTCGTGCGGCTCGACACGTAGCTGACGTCGTTCTCCCCTTGCTTGACCCGCAGCGATGCTTGCGCCCAGCCTGCGATATAGTCGCAGCCGACGCTATTTCCGATGATCCGCGGCGCCGGGTCCGACGGCAGGGGAAACTGCTTATGGGTATTGCTGACGACGATCACCAGCTCGGTCAGGTTCTCATCGTCCAAGTCCCGGCAAAAGATCTTCTGCTCCTCCTTTGACCAGTCCTCCGGCTCTTTCCAGTCGTTGCCGATCTTCTTCACTGCCCAAATATGGGCATACGGAATTGTGGAGAAGAGGGCCGTCCGTTTCAGGCGCCAGATCGATCGCAGCGAGTAGAGTGTGCGCATCCAGTGTTTCGTCCTCGGGCCGCGCAGCAGCCATTTGGCGAGGCGCCCGGCGTGCGTGCCGGCACGGTCGATGTACGGCGTGCGGATGATGGCCACCGGCACTCCGGTAATCCGCTCGGTCAGCACGATGTCGGTTTCGC
>JAEHDK010000207.1 GCA_016880465.1 Micromonosporaceae bacterium | reverse complement strand
GGAGCGGCCCAGCCAGCGCCACCCGCGCCAGCTCGGAGCGGAGCCGCCGCGCCCGGCTGGCCGGCATCGCCGCCCGCAACACCTCGCCGTAGAGCGGGTGGGCCAGCCGGGCGAGCAGCCGTGCCCCGTCGCGTTCAACCACGATCAACCCGTCCAGCTCGGTCGCGTCCACGGCATCCCCGCCGGCGACCGCCTCCAACCACGCCAGCGGCAGCGGTTCACCACAAGCGAGCAGGTCCAGCACCCGGCGCGGGCCCGCGGTGGGCAGCCGCAACCGCGACTCGACCAGTTGGCGCAACGTCCGTGCCGGCCGGCGGTGCCCGTCGAACCGCCACACGCCGTACGCCTCGCGCAGGGTGCCGGTGGCCATGGCGTGCGAGAGCAGCTCGCGCAGCGCCAGCGGGTTGCCGCCGGCGGCTCGGTGGAGCAGCTCCCGGGTCAGGCCGTCCACGTCGCCGCTGAGCACGTGGTCGATCAGCGTGTCGACGGCTGGTGCCGGCAGCCGGGCCAGGTCGATCCGGTCAGCCATGCCGTCCTTCCACAGCGCGGTCACCGAATCCGGTACGGCGGTTCCGGTGCGCACGGTGACGACCAGGAACGCCAGCCGGCGGGCGGCCAGGTGGGCCAGCAGCGCCGCCGATCCCTCGTCGAGCAGATGGGCGTCGTCGAAACCGAGGATCACCTGTTCGCGCCCGCCCATCGCGCGGACCTGGCGGGCGACTGCGGCAAGCACTCTCAGCCGGTCGGCATCGGCTGGCCAGTCATCGGGCAGCAGGTGCGCGATCGCACCGAACGGGATCGAGCGCAGCGCCTCGGTCGCCGCCATCCAGCTGGTCTGCCGCCCGTCAGCGGCGAACGAGACCAGCAGTTCCTGAGCCAGCCGGGTCTTTCCCACACCGATGTCGCCGACCACCACGACACCTGTCGCGTCCGCCCCGCTGAAGGCGGAACGGATCCCGCGCAGTTCGCTGTCCCGGCCGACGAGCGGCCACGCCCGCATCACGCTCACCCCGGCTACTCCCCTCCCGGCGCCAAACCAGGCCATCCAGGATTCGGCCACGAGGCCGCCGCGGATTGGTCCGACTCGATGGCCGGCGCTGCCCCGGCCACTCATGGTCGTCATTTGTCTTGACAACCGGTCGCCATCACGGACGGGTGCTTGGCGAGGTCCCGGCTACGGTCCACTATGGACGTTCGCCACGCCGGGTCTCCAGGTGAAGACCGCCGCGGCGGGTCCAGCGCGCCTCGGCCGCATTGATCACCATGAGCACGAGGATCACCATCAGGACCGACGACAATGCCGGCTGCACCGGTGCGGTCGGCAGCAGGAGCAGGGTCGCGGCCGCACCGCCGAGCCTGGCGTACGAGATGCGCCGGTACCTGCGCCAGTAGGTGTACCCGAAGGTCGCCAGGTACAGCGCCGTACCGCCGAACAGCAGAATGGCCGCGTCGACACCCAGCCGCGCCATCGGCGCCGCGACCACGTCCGACAGACCCACCGCCACCGCCACCACGCTGCCGATGAGGAATATGTGCCCGTACGTGAGCACCGGCCGCATGACCTCCGTCCGTACCTTGGCCCGCTCCAGCGCGCGCCGGATCGCCCGGACGGCGAAGTGGAAGTACGCCCACCACAGGCCGAAGGCGACCCCGTACGTCGCGGCCACGGCGGCCAGCCGCAGCGGGGTGAGCGGATGGGCGGTGGCGGCCACCCCGAGGGCGATGATCGACTCGCCCAACGCAATGATGAACAACAGGCCGAACCGCTCCGGCAGGTGCGCGGATCGAACGGGATCCGGGCCAGCTCGTTGCGCGTCAGCCGCGGTGCGAGCGCGCCCAGGACCAACCGCGCACCCAGGTAGGAGGCGCCGAGCAGGACGCCGCGGTCCTCGTGGGCGCGGGGCACCGCCATCGCCATGAACAGGGCCGCCATGCCGACCAGGAACAGGCCGAGCCGGTCGACCAGCGCATCGACGTCGTGGGTGTCCGCGTACACGCTCGTGCCGACCCACGTCCAGTAGATCGGCACGAACACCACCAGAGCACGTAACAGCCCAAAAGCGGAGTGGTCGATGCGTACCAGCTCCGCGACCTGCGTGATGGCGAACACGATGACCAGGTCGAAGAAGAGCTCTGCCCACGTCACCCGCTTCTCCGGCGGCTGGCGGGCCGGCGCGGGCCGGCTGGGGCCCGCCGCGGCGGAGTCATCCGATCCGCCGCCGTGCGTCATCAGCTCCCCCGGGTGCGATGCCAGCCAACACCATCATATCGGGACAATCTGGTGGTACGGCGGGGCCGGCCGCGGGTTGGCTATCGTCGCGTGGAACGCGCACCTCGAAGGGACCAGTTGGTGCTCACCACGGCCGACATCGAAGCGGCGGAACGGCGTATCGCGGGCCGCGTACGGGAGACTCCCGTACTGGCGGTGGAGCCGCGCGCCTTCGGTACGCCCGGCCACGTGCTGTTGAAGCTCGAGCTGTGCCAGCACACGGGCTCGTTCAAACCGCGCGGGGCGTTCAACCGAATCTTGGCCGCACACCCGGGTCCCGCCGGGGTGATCGCCGCGTCCGGCGGGAACCACGGGCTGGCCGTCGCGTACGCCAGCCGGGAGCTCGGCATCGCGGCCGAGGTGTTCGTCCCCGAGACCTCCGCTGCGGTGAAGGTGGCCCGCCTGCGCGCGTACGGCGCGACGGTCAACGTGGTGGGTCAGCACTATGCCGACGCGCTCGCGGCGAGCCAGGCACGGGCGCAGCAGACCGGCGCTCTGGTGGTCCACGCGTTCGACCAGCCCGAGGTGCAGGCGGGCCAAGGTACGGTCGCCGGCGAGCTGGACCGGCAGGCCCCGCAGGTCGACACCGTGCTCGTCGCGGTGGGCGGCGGCGGCCTGATGGCGGGCATCGCCACCTGGTTCGCCGGCCGCACCAAGGTGGTTGCGGTCGAGCCGGAGCGCATTCCCACGCTGGCGCAGGCCCTTGCGGCGGGCCGGCCGGTCGACGTCGAGGTGGGCGGGCTGGCCGTGGACTCGTTGGGTGCCCGGCGGATCAGCGCCGCCAGCCTAACTGTGGCGCAGCGCACCGAGGTGCTGTCGGTGCTCGTCAGCGACACCGCCATCGCGGCCGCCCGGCAGGCGCTGTGGGAAGAGCTACGGATCGTGGCCGAGGCCGGTGGCGCCGCCGCGCTCGCCGCGCTGATCTCGGGCGCGTACCGGCCCGCCGCGGGCGAGCGGGTCGCCGTCATCGTCTGCGGCGGCAACACCGACCCGGGCGACCTGGTCACGCCGTAGTCACCGGGCAGCGGACCGGGCCTTGCCGCAGAACGTCAGGAGAGCGTCCGGCCGAGGAACCCGCGGACATATCCCGCGATGGCGTCGAGATGGCTTTCCAGCGCGAAATGCCCCGTGTCGAGGAAATGAATTTCGGCATCCGGCAGGTCGCGCTGGAAGGCTTTGGCGCCGTCGGGGCCGAAAATCGCGTCGTTGTGTCCCCAGACCGCCAGCAGCGGAACCTGGCTCCTGCGGAAGTACGCCTGCGCCACCGGATATACATCCAGATTTGTCTTATAGTCGCGGAAGAGTTGCAGTTGGATCGCGTCGTTGCCCGGCGAGTCGAGGATGGCCTGCGCGTGCCGCCAGGCATCCGGGCTCACCAGACTCACGTCCGGTACGCCGTGCTGGTACTGCCAGCGGGTGGCCTCCGGGGTCAACGCCTGCCGGGCAGCGGGCTCGGTGTCCGGCCCTGGTGCCTTGGCGTACGCGAACAGGCCGTCCCAGAACTCCGGCACGAAACCGTCGGTGTACGCGTTGCCGCTCTGGCTGATGATGGCGGTGATGCGATCGGGACTGGCGATGGCCAACCGCAGGCCGACGGGCGCACCGTAGTTGTGCAGGTAGACGGCGTACGTGCCGATGCCCAGGGCGTCCAGCAACCTGGTCGTCACGCCGGTCAACGCGTCGAAGGTGTACGGGAACTCACCAAGCGGCGGCGCTGACGAGTAGCCGAAGCCGATGTAGTCGGCCGCGATGACGTGGTAGCGATCGGCCAGCGCGGGAATGAGGTCGCGGAACATGTGCGAGCTGGTCGGGAAGCCGTGGAGAAGGACCAGGGAAGGAGCATCCGGCGGCCCCGCCTCCCGGTAGAAGACATCGAGGCCATCGATCGCGGCGGTACGGTGATGCACCGGTCTCATGACGCGAGTATCAACCCTGGACCGCCCGAACCCGGTCGGGTTCGCCGAAACGGTCGCGCCGGAACGGTCGCTAGTCCGCCGCCGCACCGGCAAGCACCTGACTACTTCACGCCGTGGACGGACCAGTCCTTCGCCGTGCTGGGCATCCCCGGCGTGCTGGTCAGCGTGCTCGGCTCGCTGCTGCTGGGCATCGCGCTGCTGCGGCGCGGCTTCCGGCCGGCCAGCTCCAGCCGGCCACCCGCTGATCCGACTCCGTCGGGTACTGACCCGCCGCGCCGCGACCTACGTACCCGCGTCGAGGTCCTTCAGGATCCGGTGGAGGGTGTCGGCGGTCCGGTGCGGCGGGTCGGCCAGGACGCAGAGCGTCTCCATGGCTGCGGCGTAGTGGTCCACGTCGTCGCGCTTGTCGAGGTAGAGCGCGCTGGTGAGCTGCTCGATATAGACCACGTCCGGTAGATCCTGGTCCGGGAAGCGCAGGATGCTGAATGCGCCACCGGCCGCGGCGTGCCCACCGACGCGGAACGGCACGACCTGCAGCCGCACGTTGGGCAGCTTCGTGACCTCGATGAGCGCCTCGATCTGGCCGCGCATCACCTGGTGCCCGCCGATGGGCCGGCGCAGCACGGCCTCGTCCAGCACCGCCCAGAGCTGCGGCGGGTCCGGTCGGGTGAGCACCTGCTGGCGGGCCATCCGTACGATGACCCGCCGGTCGATCTCCGCCGCCGCTGCCCGCCCGTGGCCCAGCAGCACCACGGCCCGGGCGTACTCCCGGGTCTGCAACAGGCCGGGTACGAACTGGAGCTCGTACGTACGGATGAGCGCCGCCGCGGCCTCCAGCCCGAGGTAGGAATGGAACCAGTTCGGCAGCACGTCGCCGTACCGGTGCCACCAGCCGGGCGTGTTGGCGTCGCGGGCGAGCGTCAGCAGCCGGTTGCGCTCCTCGTCGTCCTGAAGGCCGTAGAGCGTCAACAGGTCGGCGACGTCCCGCTCCTTGAAGCTGACCCGGCCCAGCTCCATTCGGCTGATCTTGGATTCCGACGCACGGATCTCCCAACCGGCGTCCTCCCGGGTGACCCCCTGCGCCTCACGCAGCCGGCGCAGATGCGCGCCGAGCAGCATGCGCAGCACGGTCGGACCGCCGGCTGTCCCGTCCTCTGGCACGGGCGTCTTCACGCACAGACCTCCGGATACTCGGCTCGACCAGACCGTGTCCCCCGGGGTGTAAGCATGCCATGACCGGGGGTGACATGGGCAAGCCCATCGATCCGCTGCCCGAGTCTTCCGGCCTATGGGGCAAGATCGTCGAAGTCGCCGTCCTTGGCACCGGCAATGAAGGCGAGGATCTCGTCGACCGTGTAGATCAACGTTGGTCCATCCGGGTCCCGCGAGTTACGCAGCGCAACTCCGGCGCCTCCAGGCAGTCGGGCCAGCTCGACACAGTTTCCACTCGGGTTGCTGCGCCGGCTCTTCTGCCAGGTGACGCGCGGGAGCGACATCCCGGGCATGCCGTTATAGATCTGCTGCATCTAACTCTCTCGGTGGGGGACGGCCGTCATCTGCACGTGCATGTGCACTTGTGTTTGCAGCGTACGGCGAGCATGATAACGCACGTGGATGTATACGAGCCCGTCACTCTTCGTAATCAAATTGCGGATCATTGATGGCAGACCGGGCGCGTCGGGCGGTCGGTGAACCGGCTGCGGCATCCGGCCGATGAAAGGACAGCCACGGTGGACCCCGTCGCCGTCACGGCCGGCCTAGCCGCCGCCGCGAGTGCCTGTGCCGCCTGGCGGTTCCGGCGCTGCGCCAGCCGGGCCGAGGCCGAGACGGTCGCGTTGCGCGACGCATTGCGGGCCGAGCGGCACGCCGCCCTCCACGACCCGCTGACCGGGCTACCCAACCGGCGGGCATTCTGCGAGCTTGGCGGCGCCCTGGTCGCCGATCCCGGTCGCCGGCTGGTCGCCGTCATGGTCGACCTCGACGACTTCAAGCGGGTCAACGACACGCTCGGTCATGCCGCCGGCGACGAGGTCCTGGCCACGCTCGCCGGCCGGTTCGCGGCGTACGCCGACGGGAACCTGGCCGCCCGGCTCGGCGGCGACGAGTTCGCCGGTCTGCTGGCCACCACGACCGACGCCGGTGGACGGCCGTACCCCGACCCGCAGGAGCTCGCCGACGTACTGGCCGACCCGGTCTGGGTCGCCGGGCACACCGTCCGCGTCACGGCCTCCATCGGCATGGTGCCGGTACGGGAACCGACCGACCTGGCCCAGGTGCTGCGCGACGCGGATGCCGCCATGTACCGCGCCAAGACGATCCGCTGCACCGCGACCGTATACTTCGCCGACGATCGGCGGAGCGAGCTGATCCGGCCGGCCGGCGGTCACGCGTCGCGGTAGCGGAACAGGACATGCCCTAGTACGAGGGCACCGGCGGCGTACGAGGCGAGCAGCCCGAGCCCGGCCCAGGGCCCGATCGGCAACGTGTCGAGCCGCCTGGTCGCCTGGATGGCGAGCCCGGCCGACATCGGCGCGTACCGCCGGAGCTGCTCGCGGAGGTGCTCGTACGGCACGAACTGCGCGAGGATCGGGAGGACGTACAGCAGGCTCAGCACCGTGGTGAGCGCGCCGGCGGTGTCCCGCAGCGCCGCGCCGATCCCCAGACTCCACAGCGAGCTGGACTACCTCGACAGCGCGGTCCGCATCCGGATCCGCGACAACGGCCCCGGGTCGCCACCGGCGCCGACCGCCGGGCACGGCCTGGTCGGCATGCGGGAGCGCGCCGCGATGGTCGGTGGCGAGCTGACCACGGGTCCAGCGCCCGGCAACGGGTTCCTCGTCCAGGCCGTCCTGCCGACCGGCACGCCGGCCGGCTGACGCCGTAGGGGCAGCGACGCCCGCGCACCGGCCGGCCGGGAATGGAGTCGCCGGCCACGGCGTGGGTGGCTACCGTCGTGCCGTGTCCCGCATGGTCTCACTGGTCCTGGTCGATAGCGACGGGGCGCCGCTCGGTGCCCTGCCGCCGTTCGCGGTGGCCGTCCCGTACTGGCAGGAGGTCGAGGCAGTGGTGTCCGCCGCCCGCGACCGGCACGGGGTGGACGCGACGGTGTTGCGTATCCTGTCGGCCGAGCGCCCGGTGCCCCCGGGCGGGGCCGTCACCTACCTCGCCGAGGCGGGCGAGGTGCCGCCCGGCAGTACCCGGCCCGTCGAGGTGGACCGAGCGGACCATCCGGCCCGCTGCGCCTACGCCCGGCCCGGCGGTCCGGCCGCCAGCTTGGGCTGGGCCGCGGCGATGCTGGCCGAGCGCGGCTGCGGTGCCATGACACCGGTGCAGCAGCGCACCTGGAACCTGTCGGCGATCTGGCGGCTGGATACCGGCCGCGACCCCGTCTGGCTCAAGCAGGTCCCGCACTTCTTCGCGCACGAGTCCCAGGTGCTCGGCTGCCTGGCCGCGAGCGGGCTCGGCACACTCGTACCGCCGCTGCTGGCCGCCCACGACGGCCGGATGCTGCTCGGCCACGTGGCCGGCGAGGACCGCTACGGCGCCGGCATCGCCACCCGCGCGGGCATCGCCGGGGACATGCACCGCATCCAGGTGGCGATGGCCGGCCGCCTCGACACCCTCCTGGCGGCCGGTGTTCCGGACCGCCGCGCGGTGCCACTGGCGGCCGCGCTCGCCGCCGTAGTGGCGCGGTACGGGGCCGGCGACCCGCGGCTGGACGCGCTGACCTCCGGGCTCGACGAGCGACTCGCGGCCGTCGCGCGGTGCGGCGTGCCGGACACGCTGGTGCACGGCGACCTGCACCCGGGCAACGTACGCGGCACCCGGGACGGCGCGGACCACCGCATCATCGACTGGGGTGACTCGTTCATCGGGCACCCGGGCTTCGACATCCTCCGGCTGACCGACGACCTCGACCCCGCCGAGGCCGATGACCTGCTCGACGATTGGGCGGCCCGCTGGTCGGTGGCGGTGCCGGGCTGCGCCGCCCGGGCCGCCGTGGACCTACTGCGCCCGGTGGCGGCACTGCGCAACGCCGCGGTCTACGCCAATTTCCTGGCCAACATCGAACCGACCGAATACCCGTACCATGCCGCCGATGTCGGCATCTGGCTAGCTACGGCCGCCGAGAGCGCGGCGCCGGTCGGCATGGGGCCCGAGGGCATCGCGGGCACCCGGGGCGTGATCCGGTCGCCGGAGCTGGGCCCTAATCCTCTAGCCGGTCCGACCCGCCGCTTTCACCGTTGATACGGACGCGACGACCAGCCCACCTGCTTGACGTAGCGGCGGAGCTGAACGGTCGAGGTTTTCGGAAGGCCGGACGTCGGCGCGTGGACTCCGCGTGTGGAGGAGGACGACATGGTAAAGATCCAGGGCGAGACAGTAATCGCCTGCCCCGTCGAAGACGTCTTCGACTTCGTTGCCGATGAGCGCAACGAGCCCAAGTACAACCCGCGCATGGTTCGCGCCGAGAAGGTCACTCCCGGGCCAGTTGGCAAGGGGACACGGTGGGTAGCCACGATCAAGTCAAGAGGACGGCCGCTCGACATGGCCATGCAGGTCACTGACTACCAGAGACCCAACCGGCTGGGATCCATGACAAGAATGTCGACGGCCGAGATTCATGGAGCGGTGACGTTCGATCCCGATCCAGCCGGAACGCGGATGCGGTGGTCCTGGGACCTCCGGCCGAAGGGCATCTTCAGGGTCTTGACACCGGTCATCCGTCGGATGGGAAAGCGCCAAGAAGAGGAGACCTGGGCACGGCTCAAGCGGTATCTGGAGAACATGACGACGTGACCCGGCGAGTGCGGATCGGCGTTGAGGCAATCGCAAGGCACCCATTTCCTGCACCGGACGTACGACCGCAGCCCGGCGCGGCTGGTCGAGGTGAGCGGCGGGACGCTTGTCTCCGCGGCTGCCCGCCGCTCACCTGGTCCGCGAAGGTTGTCTCTCGGCTCGGCTACCCCAGGGGACTTGCGTCGACGTCGATAGCGACGACGTAGCGGCGTTGGCCTTGCGCAGTCTGCATGGTTACCTCGTACACCCGGACCGCGATCTGCGGGTTGGACTGCCCGGCGGGCCAGTTGATGCCGATGCCGTAGGTCAGGACCGCCTCGTAGTCACCCGCGATGGCGTAGCTGGCCATCCGGCTCAGACCCAGGTGCGCGGCCGGCGGCGAGACGACCGTGCCTTTCGTACCGTCGGGCGTGTGTGCCTGCGCCTCACGGAAGGAGATCATCAGTACGCCGCGGCCCTCCAGCGGAATCGGTTGGCCGCTGGCGTCGCCCACCAGTTGGTCGACATACCGGAACTGGTAGCTGGGGAACGCCGTGTTGAAGGTGAACGACATCCGGTTGTACGGCCGCTCGCCCGGGTCGCTCGGGTGGTCACCCACGCCGATGCGGACCAGCTCTGGAACCGGCGGAACCGGGTACGTGTGCGAGACGGCTCCTGGGCGGCTGGAGTCGTTCGGCCAGTGCCACTGGTAGGCGACCCGGGCCGAGATCACCGTGGTACCCCGGGTCGGCGAGGCGGACGGCTCGGTGGTCGGTGACTGCGCGGGCGTCGGTGTGGCAGTCGACGGCGCGGTGATCGTGGGCTGCGGGGTGGGTGTGCCGGACGCACCAGGCCTCGACGTTCCGCACGCAGATGCAGCCGTTAACGCCAGCGCAGCCAGTACCCCCGCGGCCATCTTGCGGGTGGTGTTCATGGCTTTTCCTTTCGCGCGTTGGCAGCGGGACAGCGTGCTGGGCAAGCGCATGGACCGCTGCCATCTTCATCGCATCTGATGCGCAGCGGGTCCGGCAGGGTCGCAAGTCCCGACCGATCCGCCAATCAGCATTGGGACAGATCGATAAGTGGAGGGCGCCGGTCGATAGCGCCGGTCAGACCAGAACGGGTGCTAGCAGGTAGGCGAAGACGCTGTTCAGCCCATGGGTGATCAACACTGGCCAGACCGAACGCTCGCGCACGTACAACCAGACGAGCGCACCGGAGAGCACGGCAACGTTCAGGGTGGCGCCGGGCCCGAAGAAGCCGAGATGCACTCCGGTGAACGCCAGCCAGGACGCGCCGGCGGCGACCCACATCCGCCCGCTCAGCACGACCACCCGCTCGATCAGGTAGCCGCGATAGAGGACTTCCTCGACGACCGGCCCGGTCACGGCCAACGCCAGCATTGTCGGCCACGCGTAATGGGCCAGCTTGGGCTGCATGTCGGCGAGCGAGTCGAGCCCAGCGGCGTTGAGCGCCAACCCCACTGCGGCCGACCCGGCGGTCGCGACGACGAACCAGACCGCGCCGAGCCATAGATACCGGTTACGCCACGGCCCGATACCCGTCGCCGCCCACGTGCTGCGTTCTGCTCGCGGGACCCACCACAGCAACAGCGCCGCCGCCAGCGCCCACTCGACACCGACGGCGACACGGACCGTCGACTCGGTCGGAACCGCGGGAACCAATCCGTTGCGCAGCAGGTATTCCACCGCGAGCACCAACGCGACGCCCGCCACCATGGCCGGCCGGCGCGCCGTTGCGTCAGCCTGGGCGGAGGCGAGTCCCTGGCCCCCAGATTCCGCCGCAGCCATGAGCCGACATTAGCGAGTCATCCGGGAGAAAGACACCGCCGTACCGCAGCCGCGGATCGGCGGTGGCCGGGCTGCCCGGACGCTGGCCGTACCGCCGGCAACCTGATCATCTGATTCACTCGTGGCGTGCTTTCCTCGGGTACCAATGGACTTCCGACCTCGGTCCGACGCGGCTCGCACCTGGTGGCCGTGTGCGCAGTTCTGAGCGCCGTCGGCGCCGCCGCCGCGGTCGCGGCGATACGGCACCTGGACTCAGCGACCCCGGCCTACCTCGAGCTGGCCGCCGGCGACTTCTACGCCTTCCCGCACCAACAGGGCACCGGCGGCCTGTGGACCTTCGCCCCCAAGTCCGAGCCCACCTGATCCCTTTGGGCGGGCGGCCACCGGCTGCTGTTTCAGCCGCGACGCTGGGCGACTTGCGTCGCGCAGAAGGCGTGGCCGACCGGATCGGCGTAGACGCGGTAGAGATCGTCGGGGTGGCCCTCTTGCTCCGGCGTACCGGTCAACGGGCGGGCGCCACAGGCCACGAAGTGATCGTGAACGGCGTCCAACCGGGGTACCGTGACGTCGATGTGCACGCGGGCGTTCTGTCTCCATGGCGTGACGGGAGCGCCGGACCGCTGGAAGGCCAGCCGCGTTCCGCCGTGCGGTGGCGCCAGGACCAGCCACTCATCGCCGGCAGGGTCAGCCGTCTCATGACCCTGGGCGTAGGGCCAGCCGAGCAGCCGGCGGTAGAACTCGGCCAGCCCCCTGGGCTCGGGGCAGTCGAGAGTCACTTCGTAGAGGGCGAAAGGATCCACGCCCCGACAATAGCCACCGCCGCCGGCATGCTCGCACGACGCGGGTCGTACAGATCATGGCCGATATTCGCGACGTCCGCGTTTGTCGCTTGTGGACTCGGCACCCCTGCTGTGGACCTGGATCGAGGCAGCGCGGGCCCTGCTGTAGACACACGGTTCGCGGCCCGTGCGACGGAGTTCTATGGCGGGTGGGTCACCACGGCCAGCCGCCCGTCGACGAGTACGGCGGCCGCGTCTCCCGACACATCGGTACGCACGACCCGGGCACCGGACCGGGCCAACCGGTCCAGCACGGCGGGATTCGGGTGCCCGTACGGGTTACCGGCGCCGACCGAGACCAGCGCGACGCGGGGGTGCACGGCATCGAGGAACGCGACGTCCTGGAAGGACGATCCGTGATGGGCCACCTTCAGTACGTCGACGGCCACCGCGCCGGCACCGGACCCGGCCACGAGCGCCGCCTGCTCCTCGGCCTCGGCGTCCCCCGCGAGCAGTACGCTCGCCGCGCCGACCGTCGCGCGGATGACGAGGGAGTTGTTGTTCGGGTCCGACCGCGTCCCCGACAGCGCCTGGCGCGGCCCGAGCACGGTCAGCCGCAGCGCGCCATCCGCGTACGCCCACCCGGCGGCCGCCTGGCCGACCGCGACGCCATGCGCCGCGGCCGTGTCCCGAACCAGCGCTCGACCGGCGGCCGGCTCGGCCCACGAGGTCGTGACGACGGCGCCGACGGTCCGGTCCCGGAACACCCCCGCCACCCCGCCGACATGGTCGGCGTGGAAGTGCGTCACCACCAGCAATGCCACGGTTGAGATGCCGAGCCCGCGCAGGCACCGGTCCACCGCGATCGGATCCGGCCCGACGTCGACCACGACCGCGCGGTCGCGGGTGACCGGCAGGACAACGGCGTCCCCTTGGCCCACCGAGCAGGCCACCACGAGCCAGCCGGCCGGCGGCCACCCGCTGGCCACGAGCTGGACGGGCACCGCACCGACAACGGCCGCGGCCGCCACGACTGCCGCGAGGCGGCGTACCGCGGGCCGGCGGACCGCCATCAGCCCGCCCAGGAGTACGGCGGCCAGCAGTAGCCCGCCGAGCGCGCCGGGCAGCCAGGGCAGCTCGCCGGATGGCAGCCGGGCACCGTACCGAGCGACGGTGACGAGCCAGCGCGCCGGCCACTGGCCGAGCCACGCCATCATCTCGGCGCCGCCCGGCCACACCGGGGACAGCACGGCGGCCCCGATGCCCAGCATGGTCGCCGGCGCGACGGCCGGCACCACCAGCAGGTTGGCCGGCACCGCGACCACGCTGACGGTGCCGGACAGGCCCGCGATGACCGGGGCGCAGGCGACCTGCGCCGCGGCCGGAACCGCGAGCGCCTCGGCCAACCCGGGCGGTACGCGGCGCCGGCGCAATGCGTCGCGCCACCCGGGGGCCAGCAGGACCAGGCCGCCGGTGGCCAGTACGGACAGCGCGAACCCGGCATCGCCGGCGAGCTCCGGGTCGGCCAGCACCAACACGGTGACGGCCGCGCAGAGCGCCGGCATCGTCGCGCGGCTGCGAGCGGTCGCCAAGGCCAGCAGCCCGATACCGCCCATCACGGCCGCGCGTACGACGCTCGGCGACGGCCGGGCCAGTACCACGAACCCGATGACCGCCGCGACGCCCAGGCCCGCTGCCAGCCGCGGTCCGGCGCGGCTCCAGCGCGCCAGCAGGAGCACGGCGCCCACGACGATCGCCACGTTGGCGCCGCTCACGGCCACCAGATGCGTCATGCCGGTGGCCCGGAAGTCCTCGGCCAGGGCCGGATCGAGCGCGCTCGTGTCGCCGACCACGAGCCCGGGCAGCAGACCGCCCGGCTCCCTTGGCAGGTGGGCACACGCGCGTTGCAGCCCGGTACGCAAGGTGCCGGCGGCCCGCTGGTACCACGGCGGCGGGCCGATGTGCTCCGGCGCGCCCGCCACGGTGAGGGTCGCGGCGCGCAGGTCGCCGCCCAGGGGTCGGGACATGCGGGCGGTCACGGTCACCGGCTGTCCAGGAAGGACAGCGCGCCAACCGGGGTCGGCGCCGAGGACGACAACCCGGGCCGCCAGGCGGATCGGCGGCCGGCCGGGCGGCCTGAGCCGGTGCAGGTCGGCAAGCACCACGTACGTCGGCGGCCGGCCGGCCGCAGTACGGGCCGCCCGCGGGTCGTCGCGGACCGTCAACTCCGCGACGACGGTGGCGTGGCTGGCGGCGAGGTCGACCACGACCGGCGCGTCCCGTACGGCCACCCGGGCGGCCGTTGCCGCCGCTCCGCAGACCACCCCGAGCATCCCGCCCAGCAGCACGAGCGCGGTCGACACGCCGACCTCCCAGGTCGGGACCGCGCCGGGCAGCCGCGGGTCGACCCGGCCGGTGCGCCGGCTCACGCCCCACCACAGGACCCCCACCGCCGCGGCCGAACCCGCGGCGAGCACCGTGCCGGCGGTCGCCCCCGCGTAGAGAGTCAGCAGTGCGGACAGCCAGGCGCCCAGCGCGAGGCCCGCCAACCGCAGGTCCGGTCCGGGCCGCCGGGCCGCGGTGCTCACACGACCACCAGGTCCTTGAGCTCGCCGAACCGGGCGTCGCCGATGCCGTCCTGGCGTAGCTCGGCCACCGACCGGAAGCCACCGTGCTGGTCGCGGTACTCCACGATCCGCTGGGCCAGCGTCGGCCCGATTCCGGGCAGCGTGTCGAGCTGCGCCAGCGTCGCGGTGTTGAGGTTGACCCGGCCACCTTCGCCGCCCGGGGCACGCCCCGACGCATCCGGACCGCCGCCGGCCGCGACGCCCGCCGGCGGCGCCACGCCGATCAGGATCAGTTCACCGTCGGCCACCTTCCGGGCCAGGTTCACGAAGGAGAGGTCGGTGCCGGGCACGATGCCACCGGCGGCCTCGATCGCGTCGGCCACCCGGGCGCCGGCGGGCAACCGGACGAGACCCGGCCGCCGGACCCGACCGGCGATCGAGACCACGATGGTCTCAGGTCCACTCTGGACGGTGGGCTCCGCCGGCGCGGGCGGTGCGACCGGTTGCGGCGTCGGGCGCGATCGCCACGCGAGCACGGCGGCCACCACGACGACAACCGCGGCAACGGCCGCCAGCGCGCGCAGGCCCGGGCGTCCGGGATGCAGCGTGCCGGACAGCGCCGACCCGTTGCCGCCCACCGCCCGACGACCCAGTGCGGCCGCGGGCGTGACCAGGCCGGGCGCGGGCACGTCGTCCGGCGCCGGTGGGGATCCGCCGAGAACCCGGCCCAGCCGCTCGCCTACCCAGACTTCGAGATTCCGCGCCACGGGCCGAACCTAGGCCGACCCGAGGGCGCACCACCGGTGGCCGCAGCCGGCTGTGGACGGCGATGGGTCGCCTGTGGACAGCCCGCCGGCACCGAGTCGATCTGCTATGCGACCCGATGGATCACGATGCCGGCGAAGCCCGGCCCGACATGGGCGGCGACGGCCGCGCCGGCCTCCAGCAGGTACCGCTCCCGGACCCGCGGTAGCCGGTCGAGCAGGGTACCCAGCAGGTCCTCGGCGCGGTCCGGCGCGGCCACGTGGTGCACGGCTATGTCCACATCGGACTCCTCGGCCGCCGCCACGGCCAGGTCGACGAGCCGGGCCAGCGCACGGCTGGCCGTGCGCACCTTCTCCCGTACCGCGATCGCGCCCTCGACCATGCGCAGGATCGGTTTGACCGACAGCGCGGTGCCCACGATCGCCGATGCCGCCCCGATCCGCCCACCGCGGCGGAGGAACTCCAGGGTGTCCACGTAGAACAGCGTGGTGGTCCGCAGCACGGCCGCCTCGGCGACCGCCCGCACCGCGGTCAGATCGCCCCCCGCGGCGGCCGCCCGCGCCGCGCACAGCACCGGGAAACCGAGGCCCATTCCGGTCGCACCGGAGTCGACGACCGCCACCCGGTCGCCGATCCCGGCGGCCGCGAGTACGGCAGAGTCGTGGGTACCCGAGAGCTTGCTGGACAGGTGGATGGAGACCACGCCGTCGGCACCCCGATCGAGCAGCTCGCGGTACACCCGGGAGAGCTCTTCGGGGGCTGGCCGGGACGTGGTGACGTCGACGCGCCGGCCCTGCAGCGCGAGCGCGACGTCGCCGGGCGTGACGTCGACGCCCTCGCGGCCCTCGACGCCGTTGATCACGACGGCCAGCGGGACGACCGTGATGTGGTGAGCGCTCGCCAGCTCGACCGGCAGGTACCCGGTGGAGTCGGTCACGACCGCGACGGGCATGCCGGAACGGTAGCCGATCCACGGTCAGGCCGGACGGGCCTCCAGCACCTCGAGGACCGGGCCGACCTGACAGATCGTGGCGATGTCCGTACGTACCCGGCCACGAACGGTCACGTGGGCACCGTGCTGCAGGACGCTGCGGTCACCGCCCATCAGCTCGTACCCCTTGTTGTTGACCCGTAGCGTCAGGCAGCCACCCTCGACCTCGACGAGGACGACATCCCCGGTCAAGGTGACCTCGTTGCCGCTGCCCTTGCCCGGGCTGGTGGTGGGGTTACCCGGTTGCCGCGGCGGCACCGAGAACGACGGCGGAGACGGGCTCACGGCTTCTCCCGGAGGCGTCGTGGTGGGCGCGTCGAGCGCCGAGCCGCCCGGACCGGCGCCGGCGCATCCGGTAGTGAGCGATCCGACCAGGACCGCGCCGAGGACGGCGACGGCGACACGGCGCTTACTCATATCCATGGGACGGTACCGCGCCCGCGCCGGTTCCGCTCGTCACCCGACGTTATGAGTCCGGAGCTGCCAGCCACGAACATGGTGGAAGCGCAGCTCGGTCCAGTGGCAGTTGCCGAGGCCGCCAAGGCTTCGTCGGACGTGCGACGGCCAACCGAGCAGCTCCGCCGTACCGGCCCGGGCTGCCCCACCGTGCGTGGTCACGACGACGGTACCGCCGGGGTACCGGTCGGCGATCTCCCGCAGCGCCTCCGCGACGCGCTTGGCCAGCACGTCGTAGTGCTCCATCCCGCAGCCGGGCGCGGGGTCGCCGGACCGCCAGCGGACGAACTCGGCCGGCCAGCGGTTCTGTATCTCGGGCAGAGTGAGCCCTTCCCACTCGCCGTACCCCCGCTCACGCAGCCGCGGGTCGACCTCCACCCGCAGCCCGATCTGCGCGGCGAGCACCGCGGCGGTGTCGGCGGTCCGGCGGAGGTCGCTGGAGATCAGCGCGTGCGGGTTGCACGCGGCCAGTCGCGGCGCGGTCCGGGTTGCCTGCTCGCGGCCCATCGCGCTGAGCCCGATATCCGACTGCCCCTGCACCCGGCTGGCCGCGTTCCACTCGGTCTGCCCGTGCCGCCAGAGGAACAGTCGCGTCATGCCGCGTCGCGGGGCGGACCGCCGGCCGCCTCGACGGGCACCAGGTCGCGGTCGACGAACGGGATCGTCGGGCAGTCCTTCCAGAGCCGGTCCAGCGCGTAGTACTCCCGCTCCTCGCTGTGCTGGACGTGTACGACGATGTCGACGTAGTCCAGCAGCACCCAGCGCCCGGCCCGCTCCCCTTCCCGCCGTACCGGCTTGGCCTTCTCCGGCAGCCCCAGCAGCCGCTCCTCGATCGCGTCGACGATCGCCAGCACCTGGCGCTCGTTCGGCGCGGCGGCCAGCACGAAGGCGTCGGTGATCACCAGCTGGTCGCCCACGTCGAGGATGACGATGTTCTCGGCCTTCTTGTCGGCGGCGGCCTGGGCGGCAGCCAAGGCCAGCTCTCGGGCGCGCTCGGATGCGGGCACCGGTCTCCTTCCCTCGGCGGATGGGCCTGCGCCGCGCGGCGGTCGCGCTGCGCAGCCTCCAGCGTCTCACAACCAGGGCGTACGCCGACCGTGCAGTGCGGACCCGTCAACCGCGCGTGGCGGGCGTTACCGGTACAAACGGCGTTTGGCGATGTACTGGACGACCCCGTCGGGCACCAGGTACCACACCGGCTTGCCGGTCGCCACCCGGGCCCGGCAGTCGGTGGACGAGATGGCCAGCGCGGGTACGCGTACCAGGCTCACCGTGTCCCGCGGCAGGTGTTCGTCGGACAGCTCGAAGCCGGGCCTGGTCACCGCGACGAAGTGGGCCATCGCGAACACCTGGTCGGTGTCCTTCCAAGAGAGGATCTTGGCGAGCGCGTCCGCACCGGTGATGAAGAACAGCTCGGCGTCCGCGCCGTACACCCGCCGGAGATCACGCAGCGTATCGATCGTGTACGTCGGGCCGGGCCGGTCGATGTCCACCCGGCTCGTATGGAACCGGGGGTTCGACGCGGTCGCGATCACGGTCATCAGGTAGCGGTCCTCGGCCGGGCTGACGTACGTGTCGCCCTTCTGCCACGGCTGCCCGGTGGGTACGAAGACCACCTCGTCGAGCGCGTACCGGTCGGCGACCTCGCTCGCCGCGACGAGGTGACCGTGGTGGATCGGGTCGAACGTCCCCCCCATGATGCCGATCCGTACCGCTCCCATCGCCGCATCGTAGGCGGGCGGCCCGGCTGCCTCAGCCGAAGGCCCGCGCCCGGAGCGCCCGGCGCAGGTCGTCGTCCGCGTCGACGACCTCGCGCCGGACGGCCGGGTCGAGGTCCGGTCGGGCCAGCAGTGCCGCGGCCGCCTCGACCGTGTGCGGCTCGATCGCGTAGCGCGGGTACGCCGACCGCACCAGCCGCTCCAGCACGAGTCCGCTGCGGCGGCACGCCAGGTCCGGCACCTCGGCGAAGTAAAGGTCCACATAGGACTCTGTGAGGGCCAGCTGCTCGGGCTGCCAGAACCCGTCGGCGGCCGCGAGCAGCTGCCGGTTGGACAGCGCGGAGTCGTGGCTGAGCGCCTGCCAGGCGGCTGCCTTCGCCGCCGCGTCGGGCAGTGCCGCCCGGCACCGGCGCGCCCACTCCTCGCCCGCGGCCGACCGGTCGCGGGCCAGCTCCCGGTCGATGTCCGCCGGGCCGGCCGCGGCACAGATCGCCAGCCGGTACGTGATTCGCCAGCGCAGGTCCGCGTCCACGGCCAGCCCGTCGGGCACGGTCGAGCCGGCCAGCCAGGCGCGCAGCCGCGTCGCGTCCACGCCGGTCGTGATCACCGCGCGGGCGGCGGCGAGCTGGATGGAGCCACCGGGCTCGGCCGCGGCCAGCATCCGGTCGCCGGTGGCGTGCAGCCGGGCGAGCGCGTCCGCCCGGGCGGCCGGTGGCAGGAACCGGTTGACGGCGTCGTGCGCCGCGCGCAGCACGAACTCCGCGATCACGACATCGCGTTCGGCGGCCAGCGTCTGGTCGACGAGCACGAGCAGGTCGGCGGCGCCCAGTTCGGCGTCGCGTACGGCGTCCCAGACCGCGACCCACAGCACCGCCCGGGTAACCGGGTCCGCCAGCACCGGCAGGACGGCGGGCAGTGCGGTCATCGAGGTGCCGTCGAGCCGCACCTTGGCGTACGTCAGGTCCCCGTCGTTGATCAACAACAGGTCCGCCACCGGCTCGCCGGCCAGCGCCTTGACCTCGGTCAGCGGGCCGGCCACATCGACGTCCAGCCGGGTACGCCGGACCGCCCGCGCGCCGACCAGGTCGTACAAGCCGACGCCGACCCGGTGCGGGCGCAGCACCGGGTACTCGGGCGGGGCCGCCTGCGCGATCGCGACACTGGCGTACCGGCCCTCCCGGTCCAGCTCGAGCTGCGGGCGCAGCGTGTTGACCTGAGGCTGGCGCAGCCACACCGCGGCCCAGTCGGCCAGGTCCCGGCCGCTCGCCGTCGACACCGCGGTCAGCAGGTCGGTGAGGGTGGCGTTGCCGTACGCGTGCGCGGTGAGGTGCGCGCGCAGTCCGGCGAGGAACGCGTCGTCACCCGCCCACGCGACAAGCTGGCGCAGCGCGGCGGCTCCCTTGGCGTACGAGATGCCGTCGAAGTTCAGCAGCGCCGCGGCTGGGTCGGGCACCTCGGCCGCGGCCACCGGGTGGGTCGACGGGCGCTGGTCGGCGGCGTACCCGCGGGTCTTCTCCGCGATCGCGAACGCGGTCCAGGCGCCGGTGAACCGGGTCGCCTCGGCGGCCACCCGTACGCCGAGGTAGTCCGCGAACGACTCGTTCAGCCACAGGTCGTCCCACCAGCGCATGGTTACGAGGTCGCCGAACCACATGTGCGCCATCTCGTGGGCGACCACGACGACCCGCCCCTCCCGCTGGGCTTCGGTGACCGCCGACCGGAAGACCAGGTCGTCGGTGAGCGTGACGCAGCCGGGGTTCTCCATCGCGCCCGCGTTGAACTCCGGTACGAAGGCCTGGTCGTACTTGCCGAACGGGTACCGCACCCCGAACAGCTGGTGGTACCGGTCGAGGCAGCCGCGGGTCGCGGTGAACAGCTCGTCCGCGTCCCGGTCCAGGTACTCGGCCAGGCTGGCCCGGCAGTAGAGCCCGAGCGGGATCCCGTCGTGCTCGCTGTGCACGCCGTGGTACGCCCCGGCGACGAGCGTCATGAAGTACGTCGCGAGCGGCGGCGTCTCGCCGAACGTCCACCGTCCATCGTGGACGCTTTCCACCGGCGCGTTGCCGAGCACCGTCCAGCGTGGATCCGCGGTGACCGACAGCCGCAACGGCGCCTTGAGGTCCGGCTGGTCGAAGCAGGCGAACACCCGCTGGGCCTCGTCCAGGAACGTCATGGCGTAGACGTACCCGCGCCCGTCGGCCGGGTCGACGAACCGGTGCAGACCCGCACCGGTGTTCGCGTACGCCATCTCCGCGTCGACCACCAGCTCGTTGTCGGTGCTCAGACCCGGCAGCCGCAGCCGGTTGGCCGTGAGCGACTCCGGCGGTACGGCCGCGCCGTTGAGCCGTGCCGAGTGCAGCCGGGTGGGCTTGAGCTCCACAAAGGACTCACCACCCCGGGCCGCGAAGCGGATCGTCACCGTGCTGCGGAACGTCGGGCCCGCGCCGGTCAGGTCGAGGTCGACGGCGTACGCCTCGACGCGGATGGACTCGGCGCGGGAGGCCGCCTCGGCACGGGTCAGGCTCGGCATGCCGCAATCCTCCCCCAATGGGATAGCGTTTCGGCCGTGGATCACGCCAAGGGACGGTTCGATATTTCCCGGGCGCAGTGGCGGCGCGCGGCGCGCCAGCCCGCCGGCGGCGGGCAGATCGAGGTCGCGTTCGTGGATGACCTGATCGGCATGCGCAGCTCCGCCGACCCGGGCGGCCCGGTGCTCGTGTTCACCCGGGCCGAATGGGACGCGTTCGTCGCCGGCGCCCAGGACGGCGAGTTCGACCTGTCTTGAGCCGCGTCGACTCGGGTACGCTTTGCCGTATGCGGATAGCGCCGAGCACCCTCGGCTGGTGGCTGCCCTGACGGGCGGCCACCCACGTTCGCGTCCCACCAGCTACGCGGCCGCCCGCTCCGGGCGGCCGTTCTGCCTGTCCGGAGTGCCGCGGTCCCGTCGTACCCGGAACAGGAGCTTCCATGGTCAACACCCGACGGCTGTCCGGCTTGAAGCCGACCGGCAGCCTCCAACTCGGCAACTACCTGGGCGCGGTACGCCCGATGGTGCAGGCGCAGGACCGGGCCGACTCGGTCGTCATGGTCGTCGACCTGCACGCCCTGACGGTCGGCCACGAGCCGGCCCGGCTGCGCGCGCTGACCCGCGAGGTGGCGACCGGCCTGCTCGCCGCGGGCGTCGACCCGGCCCGCACGACGCTCTACGTGCAGTCGCAGGTACGCCAGCACGCCGAGCTGCACTACCTCCTCGAGTCGACGACCGGCTACGGCGAGGCCCGCCGGATGATCCAGTTCCGCGAGAAGGCGGCGACCCAGCAGCACGTGCGGCTGAGCCTGCTCACGTACCCGGTACTGATGGCCGGTGACATCCTGCTGCACGACACCGACGAGGTGCCCGTGGGCGAGGACCAGACCCAGCACCTGGAGTTGACCCGGACGGTGGCGACCCGGTTCAACGCCCGGTACGGCCCGACGTTCGTCGTACCGCGGGTGGTGAACCCGCCGGTCGCCGCCCGGGTGATGGATCTGTCCGACCCCGCCGTCAAGATGGGGAAATCCACGGCGAGCCCGGGGACGGTGTTCCTGCTCGACCCGCCCGAGGTGATCCGCGGCAAGGTCCTGCGCGCGGTCACCGACACAAGGCGGGCGCTGTGTTACGACCCGGCCCGCCAACCGGGGGTCAGCAACCTGCTGGAGATCCTCGCGGCCTGCACGGGCAGCACACCCGCCGCGCTCGCCGGCCAGTTCGGGGGGTACGGGCAGCTGAAGGTCGCCGTCGCCGACGCGGTGATCGAGTTGCTCCGCCCCGTCCAGGAGGCGTACCGGAGGCTGGAGTGCGAGCCGGGATACGTGAGCGAGGTGTTGCGTGCCGGGGCGGCCCGGGCGCGGTCCCGGGCCGCGGCTACGCTCGCCCGGGCGAGGGAGGCGATCG